>JAJFID010000160.1 GCA_021775325.1 Rhodospirillales bacterium | reverse complement strand
GTCATTGAGCCGGAAGTAATCAAAAAAATCACCGGAAACCGTTCGTGCCGGAATATTCAACCCGGCAATAGGTAAACCTTCGTCACCCTCCGGTAACAGGGACCGCTGGATTTCTGCTGCCAGCTCCAATTCGCGGGCAATGCGTTCCTGCTCCACCAGTTGTTCCGCCATGCGGGCGTTAATTATGGCCAGGGCCGCGGAACTGGCCAGCGCCGACAGTAACGCCAGATCAGATTCTTCGAAAAATCCGTCATTGCTTCTTTTGTTGATCAGCTCAATCGCGCCGATTTTCACGTCCTTGACACTCATGGGGGCGCACAGGATCGACAGCGTGGTATACCCGGTCTGATCGTCCACGCCCTTGTGGAATCGCGAATCCTTGCTCACATCACGAACGATTTCACCAACATCGTTCTGAACGCAGGCACCGACAACGCCCTGCGAAGCGCCCACCGTCATGCCGGTAATGTCTGTTTCGCCATAACAGGCCTGACAGGTCAGTGTTTCACCCGCCTCGTCCAGCATGAACAGAGCACCGCCTGCCGCCTCGACATAATCCGTGATATGGGCGACGGCCAGTTGCAACGATGCATCCAGATCACCGGTGGAGACAAACTGCTTGCCCATCTCCGCCAGCAGGCCCAACGTATCGCTGGTGGCTTTGCGGGATGCAGTATCAAAATCAAGGTCAATAGTATCGCCCATGGCGCAACTATGCCCGGAACCTCCGGGCCGCGCAACGCTCACCAGACCGGGATTTCATAAAAGGTTTTCAAGGGGCTACTGATCCGTCATACCTATTTGATCATGGTGTATCGCATACTGTCTCAGGACGTATGCATCCATGTAAATTCTTGATGAAATCGAGGCGTCGGCCATGAGAGACCACCAGATAATCCTCCACCACTACCCGGAGTCTCCTGTTTCCGAAAAAGTACGGGTCGTTTTGGGCATCAAGGGATTGAGCTGGAAGTCCGTGATCATCCCGCGCCTGCCGCCTAAGCCAAACCTGATGCCGTTGACCGGTGGTTACCGTCAGACGCCGGTCATGCAGATCGGTGCGGATATCTATTGCGATACAATGTGTATCATTCAGGAGATCGAGACCCGATTCCCAAGCCCCACACTGTTCCCGGCAGGCACATCGGATCTGGCATGGGGCCTAAGCCAGTGGACCGACGGCCCCCTGTTTCAGGATGTTGTCACCGTTGGGCTTGTTGAGATGAGTACATCCATGCCGCCTGAGTTTCTGGCCGACCGCGGCGCGTTGTATTTTGGCAAAGATTTCTCGCTGGACAACATCAAATCCAGATACGCCGAGTGTCTGGCGAATGTTCGCACTCAGTACGGATGGATGGAGAAAAACCTGCAATCCTCCGCCTTCATGGCAGGTGAAGCGCCGGGACTACCGGATGCCCTGTGTTATTATCTGGTCTGGTTTCTGATGGACCGTATGGCCGACGCAGATCAATTCATGCAACAACTCCCCAACCTGCTGGACTGGGCACAAAGGGTCAGGGATATCGGTCACGGCACATGGGATGAGATGAGCGATCTGGATGCACTCGCAATCGCCACTGAGTCCCAACCGCAAATGCCGACGTATACGGATACAAACGACCCACTGGGCCTTAACATTGGCGACGCCATTACCGTTGAGTCCGCCAACGGCAGTTCGTCCGTAACAGGCAACCTGCACAGCCTTTCAACCGACCACGTGGCCCTGATCCGTGAAGACGATCAGGTAGGAACCGTGTGTGTCCATTTCCCGCGGCTTGGATACAGCGTATCGCGTCAATAGGCCGCGCAGTCACATTCAACCCGCATGGGTTCGGCTCTTGGTCGTATCGTATATAGGCAGATCGACAACCGTCGCTGACGTATCGATATCGCCACCACTTAACGCCAGTACGGTTCCAGTGGCAACGGATGCATCAACATGCCCCAGTGCCAGAGACTTACCCATGCGATGTGAATAACAGGGACTGTTGACGATACCAACTGATGTGCCTGCCAGTGACAGGGTCTCACCGCCGTTCACCATGTCCGCGTAGTCAATATCCAGTCCCACGTTGCGGATTTTCTCTTGTCCCTCGGCTGCGAAAAGTGCTGCCTTGCCGCGAAAATCGCCTTTGTTGCGGCTGACCGTAAATCCGAGGCCCACTTCCCAGGGGGTGTGATCCGTGGTCATGTCATAGCCGTAGAACAGCAGGCCCGCCTCGATCCGCACCTTGTCCAACGCGGTAAATGAACAGGGCACCACACCATTGCCTGCCAGTTGATCCCAGATATCACCGATGACGCCTGCATCTGCAAAAACTTCGTATCCGCGTTCACCGGAATACCCGGTCCGCGACAATCGAATTTGATGGCCGTACAGTTCTGCCGGTGCATGGTGGAAGTATTTCATGGAACCCAGATCGATGGAGCAACTGGCGTCCAGAATTTCCAACGCACCGGGTCCCTGTACGGATATGTCGTGCAGGTCGTCCGTGAATTCGATGGATACGTTACGCCCTTCTGCCGATGCCCCGACCAGCGCCATGGTGTCGCCGGAACCATGAACGATCATCCATTCGTCACCGCCATTGTTGGAAACAATGGCATCATCCGCCATGCCACCTTCGTCTGTCAGAACAGACAGATAGGCAGATTGCCCCGGGTTGATCCTGCTCATATCCCGGGTTGTGAGGTGATCAAGCACGGCGACCGCATCCGGACCACGCAGGAACACCTTTTTCAACGGCGACATGTCGAACATGCCTACAGCGTCACGCACGGCGTCGTGTTCGTCATTGGGGTCACTGTTGTAACTCCATGCAGTTCCCATACCGTTCCAGTCTTCCAGACCAGACCCCAGCGCGGTATGACGACTGGCAAGGGCGGATGTACGGCTTAGTTCTTCGGTCATTGGTGTTCTCCTCGTCTCATTGTTCAATACCACGCGTCGGGCATCGCTGATTTTCGCTGTTGAATGAAGTCCAGAAGCGCCTCGTCGACGCCCGGATCAATGGGTGGTAGCTCATAGCTTTCCAGTAAAGCCTTCCAGGTCTTGTTGGCACGTTGTTCCGCACTCAGGCAGCCGTTTTCAAGCCATGTTTCATACGGGCCTGCTTCAGCAAGGATGGACTGAAAGTTGGCGGTACTGAAGTGCTGCATCGTGTGACTGGTTGACAGAAAATTCTGGCCGGGGCCGGATTCGTGGTAGGAGTCACGGGCGAGTGACTCTTCGCTGACCTCAAGCCCCCTGATCATTTGCAGCATCATGCCACAGTGATCCATATCCATGACAAATTTCTCATAGGACATGGTCAGGCCGCCTTCCAGCCAACCTGCCGCATGCCATATCTGGTTGGCACCGGACAATACCGAGGCCCACATGGCGTTGGTACTGTCCTGCATGGCCTGTCCGTCGGCTGCGTTCGCCGATGTGATTTGTCCACCACCGGAGCGGATTGGAACACCCAGCCTGCGCCCCAATTGCGCAAGTGCCAGGGTGGACAGGTTGGCTTCGGGCGATCCAAAAGTCAAAGCGCCGGATTTGAGGTTCATGGTGGTGTGGAAACTGCCCAGCACAACCGGACATCCCTTGCGAACCAATTGCGCCAGTGCGATTCCCACCATGCCTTCAGCCAGCGTTTGCGCCAGAACCGCCGCTTGCGATACGGGCCCCATCGCTCCGCCGAATATGGCGGGAGAGACAGCCACGCTCTGGTTCGCGGCGGCATAAACCCGTAGTGCCCCGGACATGGTATCATCGTAGACCAGTGGCGAATTCACATTGATGTTGGCCTGTATGACCACGTTGTCACCCATGAACGAGTCACCAAATACGATGCGCACCATTTCAAGTGAATCCTGCGCGCGCTCAGGCGATGTAACACCACCCATGAATGGCTTGGTGGAGTAACGCAGGTGTGCGTACACCATATCCAGATGACGTTTGTTGACCGGAATATCCACCGGCTCGCACACGGTTCCGCCGGAATGATGGAGCCAGGGTGACTGGTAAGTCAATTTTACAAAATTATGAAAATCTTCCAACGCCGAATACCGTCGCCCCTGATCCAGATCAGTCACAAACGGCGACCCATATCCCGGCATCAACACAACATGATCACCGCCCAGTGTGAACGATTTTGATGGATCACGGCCATGCATCCTGTATTCGGATGGCGCCGTGGAACACAGCGCCCGTACGTGACCCTCGTCAAATCGTACCCGGTCGCCCTCCACAGTTGCGCCCGCTTCGCGAAACAGCGCTTGTGCAGTTTCATCACCACGAAACTCGATACCGATTTCTCTGAGTATCCAGTCGGCCTGCTTTTCAATCTCGACCAGCGAACTCTCGTCCAGCAACTCGTAGGCAGGAATCACACGACGAACGGTATTGGAGACCGAACCCTCCCGGTTGTTTGTGTCTTTTGCAGCCAGGCGGTTACTGCGACCGCCACGTCTGGTCGCGTTGGCCGGTGAATAAGGCTTGTTATCCAATAATTGGGGTTGTGCCATCGTTCAATGAATCTTTCTCATATAGCAAACTTGGCGAACAGAATTGATAATGATTATTCCATCAATTTGGCAGATTTTTAGGTCATGACAATTCAAATAATTTGATCTTATCGTATAAATAATTTACACGATAAGAATGCAATTTCGACACTACGACAGTCTCTGGTTGTTCCAAATGGTAGCCCGCCATGACAGTTTCTCGTCTGCCGCCGACGCCATGAATCTGACCAAAGGCGCAATCAGCTATCAGATCAGGACTCTCGAACAGGCGCTCGGGTTTCAGGTTTTCAAACGGCTACCTCGCGGCATATCACTGACGTCAGAGGGCCGGGCTTTATGCGACACAGCGACACACATGTTTGAGGTGTTTGAAAGCAGGATCAAGACTTTGCGGGTGTCAGAAGTATCTACCGTAACGGTAGGCCTGCCGACCTACCTGGCGTCGCGATGGCTCTCGCCTCGCCTGATGGAGTTCATGCTGGCCTTTCCCCATGTCCGGCTACGCCTGCAACCAATGATCGACCTAATGGATTTGAGAGATCAGGGCGTTGACCTTGCCATCCGTTGGGGCGACGGAAAATGGGACGATCTGGAGATTAAACCACTGTTCCCGAGTCCGGCGTTCCCCACTGGCGCACCTGATGCCATGGCAACGATTGAGGCCGTGGGCCTGGAAGCCGCGTTGGCGATGTTCACGCTGCTGCACGACCGGGAAGGCAGTGATGCCTGGGCGGACTGGCACGCCGTGGCAGGAATTCCATATCACGAGCATTCTGACAGGTTGATTATACCCGACCCAAACGTGCGGGTTCAGGCCGTAATCGATGGTCAGGGTATTGCACTGAATGACGCGCTTGTGGCGCAGGAATTGCGGGACGGCAGACTGGTTCGGCTATCCGATTGTCAACTCAACGACTATGGATTTTTTCTGGCTTATGAACCAAATGCTCTCAATAAGCCGGACGTTGCAGTCTTCGCCGACTGGCTAACGACCCAAAGTCTCTAGGATTCCGGCTTCAGTGTATATATTGTCCGGGGCTCACTCACGCCTCGAAGCGCGTGGGTTCCCAAGGATTCCAGGTCATCGCCACCGTAGGTATCGTGGAATTCCTGGGAAACAATCACATTGCGTCCTACTTCCTTGGATATGTTTTCGATGCGCGCCGCCTCGTTAGCGGCGGATCCGATCACTGTGAACTCAAGGCGGTCTTCGGTACCAATATTACCGTATGTCACATGACCTACGTGCATACCAATGCCAAAGCCGATGCAGGGCAGCCCCTCGGTTTCGCATACCGCGTTGGCCTGTTGAATCCGACGCGTGGCCTCACGGGCAGAATCCACAGCCCGCATTGTTGCATCACGCGCAGGGCAACTCCCCTCACGACAGTTCTTATCTGACTGATCAGCAATGGGAAATATAGCCATCACCGCATCACCGATAAACCGCAGGACTTCACCCTCGTTATCAATGATGGCACCAGCCATACAGTCAAAGAACCGGTTCAGATAGTCGAGGAAGGCATCCCGGCCCAGTTCTTCAGCAATAGGGGTGGAATTACGTAGATCACTGAACCAGATGACAGCATGAATATCCTCACCATCGCCCCGCCGGATCAGGCCATCCAACACCCGTTGGCCCGTATTGCGACCAAGGAACGTCTGCATAAGCGTGCTGGCCGTGCGCCTGTTGGCATGAACTTCGTAGTAACGGCTCAATGCCGGCAAAACCTCATGCAGCCAGCCCAGATGTTCTGTCTTAAAACCTTCGGGACTATCCGTTGCCAGCGTCACCGCATTAATCTGGCCGTTGGAAAATCGCATGGGCAGAGCCACATAATCCGTGACGCCTGCGGCACGCAAATCAGCCAATACCGGGAAATCGTCATCTGTACCATCAGTACCGATCCAGCGGCGAACACCACCCATACCGCTGAACACCACAGCAAACGGGCTGGCGTCAAGCTGACCACTGTCTCGAATTTCATTGGGTGCATCGAACCGGGTGACCTCGTCGTCACCCGAATTCCACCGATAGGATATGGCAACGATCATCGGATGCAGGGTTTGGAGAACGATATTGACGCGGGTGATCTGCATCCCGAATTCGTTGAGCTGACGTATAAGTCTGGCCGTCAGTTCGCGGCTGGTTGATGCTTCCCAGGCCTCAGACAGCGCCCATTGCGCCAGTGGGTTGGCTTGCAGGATATGTTCGCCAGCGCCCCTCTCCGGTGCCATGATCTGGACACCATCCTCGTACCACGCGTCCATCTTATCCGCATAGAATGCCACCCGGCCTTGAAGTTCGAGTGCTTGCGGATAAGGATTTTCATAACCCCAGACCATATTTTCCAGCATTCGGCCGCCAGCCGCGACAGACCAGTAACTGGCATCGCCCTTGAACGGACAGTGTGTACGATGTGTCGTGCTGGTGAGCGCGTCCATCCGCACGTCTTCTTTCGGAAAATAGTAGGCCGGCGCATGCCGGGTTTCCATCAACTGGATGGCGTTCCGGGAATCGACAATGACTTCACCGGCCAGTTTGCCGATTATATGCCGGGTCACGGGTTTAACGGAGAGCGTATAATCGGCCGAAGTTGACTGACCGGTGGTGTTGGACAATATGGTCGATTTTCGTTGCGCGGTCATGATTTTGCGTCTTCACGAACCCTGACATAGGATCCTGGAGCGTCTTCGATGGCTTTCAACTTACCGCTTCCGGGTACGCGGGCTTTGACTTCGCCACCCCGATGTCGTTTCACCCATTTATCCCAGTCCGTCCACCACGAGCCCTCGTGTTGTGTCGCACCTGCCAGCCAGTCATCCGGGTCTGCTGGCAGTGCACGATTGGTCCAGTAGCCGTATTTCTTTGACGACGGCGGGTTAACCACACCGGCAATGTGACCGGACCCGGAAAGGACAAACTTTTTCTTGCCTGACAGTATCTGTGTACCGGCGTAAGTGCTCTTCCACGGCGCAATATGGTCATCCACGGTCGACACCCAGTAGGCAGGTTGTTTGATTTTTCTTAAGTCGATCGGCACGTCGTCCAGTGAGAGGCCGCCGGGTTCCCGCAATTTGTTATTGAGATACATTTCCCTGAGGTAAAAACTGTGCATCATGGCGGGCATACGGGTGTTGTCGGAATTCCAGTACAACAGATCAAACGCCATGGGCTCGCGCCCCATGAGATAATTATTGATCACAAATGACCAGATCAGATCGTTGTCGCGCATCATGGAGAATATCTGGCTCATACGGCTGCCTTCCAGGACCCCCGTTTCCTGCAGGTGTTCCTCCAGCTTGTCCAGTTGCTCATCGTCGACAAACACGCCCAGTTCGCCCGGCTCCTGAAAATCGATCATGGTGGTAAAGAAGGTCACGGACTGGACCCGGTCATCGCCTTTTTCGGCCATGTAGGCCAACGTACAGGCGCTCAGGGTGCCGCCAATGCAGTACCCAATCAGATTGATTTCGCGCTCGCCCGTGGCCGCCTCGATGGCATCCATGGCCGCGAGTGGGCCTTCCAGCATGTAATCGTCGAACCGTTTTCCAGAAAGGCTGGCATCTGGGTTGACCCAGGAAACAACAAACACCGTGTGGCCCTGATCCACCGCCCATTTGATCAGCGAATTTCGGGGTTGCAGGTCCAGAATATAAAACTTGTTGATCCACGGCGGCACAATCAGCAATGGCCTTCTGGCGACCTTCTCGGTGGATGGCGCGTACTGGATCAACTGCATCAGGTCATTCTGAAAAACAACCTTGCCTTTGGAGGCGCCGACATTTTCACCTACTGTAAAGGCGTCCATGTCTGTCATGGTGATCTTGAGTTTGCCTTCGCCCTTTTCGAGATCACCCAGCAGGTTATCCAGACCTTTGAGCAGATTCTCGCCCTTGGTTTCGACCGTCTGTTTCATGACTTTGGGATTGGTCGGCGATAGCGAGTTCACATACTGGCGAGTGTAGAACTGTACTTTCTCCGCTGTTTTGGGATCCAGTCCCTCCACATCCCGGATAGATGAATATATCCAGTCTGAGGCCAGCAGATACGATTGCTTGATAAAATCGAATACGGCCTCTTCGCTCCAGGCATCATCTCGGAATCGGTTGTCGCCCTTCTGTGGCTCGATCACAGGCGTAACCTCTTCGCCAGCCATTCGCTTGGCAGTGGTGTCCCACAAGGCGGCATACTGCTGCCACATGCTGGCCTGCGCCTCCATCAGCCTGGATGGATCGCTCATGGCAGCCTGTGTGAACTCCATAAAGGCCTTCCCGACCACGACAGGGTCAGGGATTGGAAACTCGTGACCACCGGCCTGACGTTCCAGGAAAGCCTGCGCAATACGTTGACTGCGCTCGGCAAAGTTCTGACAGGTATCCATCATCTGCTGCTGGGCAGCGGCGGCGGCATCAGGCTGCGTACCGGGCTGTTTGTCTTCGGGCATTATCGGTGTCCCTTGTGTCCATGCATACAGACAGAGTTCCTGCACACACGCTGTAGAAGATGGGCTGCTATGATCATAATGCAAGGCCCTGATCATTGGTAGCGGGCAAATACATCACGTCCTTACGCGCTATTAACTGTCACGCCTTCCGCGCAACGATCCTCGCGCCACCCAGGTTCCCGCCCTGGAACAATTCATCAACGGCAGCGTAGAACTCATCAATGGCCGCAACTGTTTCTTCACCCTGAACGCGCAGGTGGCGGTCCTTGTCTGCCCGATAGGCGTTCAGACGGGTACGCGTGAAGTCGGCCCAGCTTGTTGATAGATCGTCGATGGCGATATCCGTAAATCCTGCCTGTTCCAATGTCGCGCGGTAGGCCGCCGGGCTCTGCGTTGCCTGACCATAGAGCTTGGTCGCAAATATTTCCGCCTCATCGTCGGTGAAAGTACCACGGCTGGTCAGGTCTTCGATGTAAATGCGCCCGCCGGGTTTCAGGGCATGGGCGATTCTGGCATAAAGCAGTTCCTGGTCCGGAATGTGATAACAGGCCAGCCAGCTGACCACACCGTCATAGGCATTCGATTCCAGCGGGCCATCTAGCACGTCACCACATTGGTGTTTGATCAGGTCATTCAGGCCACAGCTTCGGGTCAGTCCTTCAGCAAATTCGTTCATGTCGGCCTGAAGCTCAAGCGCCGTCACATGACACCCGGACCGATCAGCCAGGAAGCGGGCTGGACCGCCCAGGCCGGAACCAACTTCTGCCACGTGAACGCCAGCCGTAAGGTTCAACGCCTGTATCGCGTGGGCAACGGCCTCGGTGCCGTGATAGTGCAGATTGTCGAACGGGCTGAGCTCATCCACTGTGAGCGGTCCGTCGGGGTCACTCCCGGCTGCGATCAGCTCATTGCTGACCCGCTCCAGGTGGGAGTACAACTTCATGGACTTGATACCAGCCTCAGCCATCAATATGCCTTCTTTGCCGTTACGCCATCATATTAACCATCAGGGCGCACAGCAGAGGATAGGCCGAAAACACGTTGTTTTCTAGCCTCGTAAACCGGTTCGGAATGTGTGGAGAGTTAGCGCTATGCGCCAATACAGGGTAGTCGCTGCCGCCCCCAGGTTAACTGGAGGCGGCGCGTCGCATCATCAATCGATGACGGAAAGGTCTTCGGCAGAAGATTTGCCGTTCTGACCGGTCTGGATTTCATAAGAAACCTTCTGACCTTCGTTCAGCGTGCTCAATCCAGCGCGCTCGACGGCTGAAATATGAACAAAAGCATCACTTCCGCCGCCTTCCGGCTCGATGAAACCATAACCCTTTGTTGGGTTGAACCATTTTACTGTACCAGTAGCCATAGTATTTTCCTCTTACAGGAGAGTTGTTTACGTGCCACGCACCATGCGACGGCACAACCAGTTTAACGCTCACATTGTCAGGGGATAACTAAGCTAATCGGCGTACCGGCGCGTTAGGCAAGCCAAACAAATGCAACACGTGTTTGAGGTAATAAGTGCATTTTCCAATCATGTCAATGGTTCTAGGCATTTGCGGTTTACTCGATGTTCTCATCAGTAGACCGATATCGGTGCTGAAGGGCGATGTTCACGCCCTTGGTCATGGGTAGAACGGCCAGCACCAGACCCGTTATACAGGGTATCCAGACCACAGCATGCAGCCACAAGGGTGGTTCAAATGCCAACTCCAGCCACAAGGCCATGCCAACAACCAGACCGCCTACGACAAGCATGATCGGGACCACGGGTCCATCTCCTGTATCGTGGTCAGCAAACTTGAGGTTACAACTCGGGCATTGGTCAACGACCTTGAGATATCCTGCATACAGGCTTGCCAGACCACACCGTGGGCAACGCCCCCTGAGGCCGAGCGTCACATGTTGCCACAATCCAGGTTGATGATTCACGAGGATATGACGGGCAGCGAAATCGTCACAACTGTCCCTGTACCGCATTCGCTTTCAATTTTCAGCGTACCGTTGTGGGCTTCCAACAGTGATTTAACGATAGCGAGCCCAAGGCCGATACCTGGCTGTGCCTTGTGAGGATCTGGTTCACCTCTGACGAACGGGTCCGTCAAGGTTGGAATTTTTTCAGCCGGTATGCCGACTCCGGTGTCGATGACGCGGATTATGTGATTTTTTTCTGTTGGCTCGACTTCCAGCTTTATACTACCACCTGGAGGCGTGAATTTCACCGCGTTGGAAAGCAGATTAAGAATTGTCTGACGCATGGCGCGACGATCTGCGTGGAGTGGTGGCAGGGCCTCAGGCACGTTCACGGAAAACTCGATTTGCCCGCTCTCGGTAGCATCGGCAACAAACATGGAACACTCCGATATGACATCACCGACATTCATATCTTCCATAATCAGGTTTTGCGCACCGGCTTCAATGGCGGACAGATCAAGAATATCATTTACAAGCTGCAGCAGATGCGCACTGCTGGACTGAATGTCAGTGGCATACTCTTTGTACTTCTCTGATCCCAGCGCACCGAAATACTCGCCGCCAATCATTTCCGAAAAGCCCGATATGGCGTTCAACGGGGTACGTAATTCATGACTCATGACGGCCAGGAATTCGGACTTCGCGCGGCTGGCATTTTCCGCTTCTGTCATGGCGATCTGTAATTCACGTGTCCGCTCAACAACACGAATCTCCAGTTCATCCCTCGCCTTCGCCAGAGCAATTTCGGCTTTTTCACGCTCATACACACGACCAAGCTGATCGCCGATATGGACTGCTGTAGATAACAGCGCCTCGTCCGGTTCATCAACTTTCTCGTCAAAAAACTCGAGGATGGCAACAACCTCGTCGTTGGCAATCACCGGAAATGCGAAGGCCCCTCGTACGACTGTGTCATGAAGCTGTTTCGATCGGGGGAAATTCGGATCATCGGTTGCATCCGATATCCATGCGGGCGCGCTGTTTGCCAAAACCCTGCCCGGCAGACCGATACCACGCTGAAACGTTGTCTTTCTGGTTTCATCCACGAAAGGCTTAAAGCGACTTGCATCGTCCAGGTACCAGATATCAGACGGAATCAGCAGATCGTGATTTTCATCCGACAAAAGATAGACATGTCCTATCGGCCATTTTGTGTGTCTGCAGATCGGAATCAGACAAGAACGGACAGCGTCCTCAAAACTGACCGCCGTGTTAGCCACATCAGCCGTTTCCCGTAACAGGTTCTCCAGATCCGTCTGCGCCTTCACGGCCTCTTCTGTCCGCTTTCGATCGGTTATGTCATAGGTAATACCCACTGACGTCTGCACCTGACCATCTGCAGATATATCCATCGGTGAGCCAACCTCTCGAACCCACCGGATATCGCCATTGGTGTGCACAAAACGATACTCAACCGAGTAAGGTCTGGCATCCGCGCGCATGCCGGACCATACATTTTGCAACAATTCAAGATCATCGACATGAACACGGGCCTGTTTGTTATCGGGTTTCTGCATCCGGGCAACGTACTCATCAACTTCCATGCCGCGAAGTCGGGCCAACCCCACACTACAGTGCAGGCTGACGTCGTTGATTTCATCCCACATCCAGTGGCCGTAATTTGCGACCTGCTCGGCTTCCTCGGAAACCCAGTTCTGGCGCCGCAAGTAGTCATCCATTTCCTTACGCCTGGTAATATCGCGAATGTTTGCTGCAAAGAACTTGTGTTCGCCGGTTTCCCATGAAGAAAGCGACAGCTCTATGGGAAACTCTGATCCATCGCGCCTGAGGCCGTCCAGTTCGACAGTTGTTCCAATAATGGTATTTTGCCCGCCATCACAAATTCGACGCAAACCGTCCTGATACCCCTGACGGTACCGTTCGGGCATGAGCATTGTCACGGGCTTGCCGAGAATATCCCGATGCTCATAACCGAACATTTCCTGGGCACTCTTGTTCCAGAACAAAATCAGTCCACGTTCATTAATTGAGATAATAGCATCAATGGCTGTTTGAGCGATTGATGTGAACCTCTCCTCACCCGCCTTTACCCGTTGATAAAGTAATTCGAGCATTTGAGAACGTTCTGCGCGTGCCATGACAGAAGCAACCAGAAGCTCGGCATTAACGGGTTTGGTGACAAAGTCTTCGCTGCCGGCCCGCGCTGCCCGCATTTTGTTCTGGATGTCACTATGGGCCGTCAGAAATACAATGGGGACCTGAACGAACTTGTCTCCCATTTGACGAATGGCCGTCGCCAGCTCAAAACCGTTACACCCCGGCATTTCGATGTCCATAATGATAACGTCAGGATTGAATTTGGACACCACCTCCAGGGCCAGGATCGGGGAATCTACCCACGTTGTTACAAGACCGTGGTCCTCCAATACCGTCTGGCAATACTGCGCAATCTCGGAGTCATCATCGACAATCATCACGCGATACAGCGGACCGCGATCTGCCTCAGTCAGACGCTCCACAGTATCGACCAGTTCCAGGATGTTGACGGGTTTTACCACGTATCCGTCGCCCCCTGAGCGTACAGCCGACAGCCTGGCCTCAAAATCGTCACGTGTGGACACAAAGACGACCGGACAGGTGAGGACACCCTGATCACGCAATTCATTAATAGTTGTCAATCCGGCGTCATCATCACCGGGAAACTTGATGTCCATGAGGACAGCCGCCGGCGGATGTTCCGAAATCGCACGTCCGAGTTCAGATGGGTGAGCGAGAACCCGTACAGAAAATCCGAAGTTGGACAGAAGCTGGCACTGAATCGCTGACTGTTCGACGTCGTCATCGACCAGGATGAGAAGTTTACCTTCAGCCCCTCGTTCTACCGGTATTTCACCTTTGGATACTGGCGCGAGCGGCGGCGACTCTGGTGGAGTTTGCGGTGACGAATCAATACCATCAATCTCGCCGGGCAGGGATTTGCGAAGCACATCAACACATGTCTGAAGATGCTTGAGATCACTGTCGGTTGGCACGCCCGGTTGATCCAGAGTTTCCTGGCAAGCCACCTCCAGGTTGCGCGCTGCATTTCCCAACGCGCCAAACCCGTAGGTGCCGGCAGAGCCCGCCAGTTTATGTGCAAGGGCCAACACGCCTTCCAGTGGACCACTGGCCGCGTCTTCAATTTCCTGAATCTTGTCTGGCAGTCTGGACGCAAACGCAGCTTTAAGCGCCACCAGCTTGTCCTGAGGATCAGACGATTCTTTGTTCATTGGCCCCTACTCCACATGCAAGATACATGGTGAGTGATCGAACCGGTATCAACCCTTTAAATCGAGGTTCTCCCGATTATCAAAGAACCCTGATTCCCCAAGTCTTGGTGCCGGATCGCGCGCCCGTGTGCGGGAACGCGGCGAACTGTCTTTTCGACGTAAACTGATCGTTGATTCGCGAAAAAGACCTTTCGTCAGCCGTGGACGAAACCATAACCGCCCCACCAGTACACACAGCAGAACAGGAACAACCATACCACGTCAACAAAGTGCCAGTACCACGCAGCCGCCTCAAATCCCACATGGGCATTGTCGGTAAAGTCACCCTTGACCGCGCGGAAATAACAGATGATCAGCAAAATGGTTCCAACAATCACATGGAAACCATGGAATCCTGTCGCCAGGTAGAATGTTGAACCATAAATTCCATCAGTGATGGAGAAGGTCGCGTGCATGTATTCATAAGCCTGCAGAGCGGTAAACAACACGCCCAATACAACGGTCAGAAACAGCCCCTTCGTCAGGCCGCTGCGATTGCCAGCGCGCAAAGAATGGTGAGCGTAGGTCACAGTCGCACCGGACGTCAGCAGTATCATGGTGTTCAGGAATGGAAGGTCCCATGTTTCCAGGGGCACGATACCCTCGGGAGGCCAGACGTCGCTGGCCGCAAAACTCAGAAACGGAATATTTGCATTGAAATAGGCCCAGAAGAACGCAAAGAAAAACATGACCTCAGATGTAATAAACAGAACCATGCCCATACGCAGACCATGTTTCACAGGTTCTGTATGATCCACACCATTGTTGGCCTCGCGAACAATGTCGCGTCCCCAAATATAGAATGTAAACACAATCAACAGGAACCCTGGCAACGTTGCCAACAGTGGCCCATCCGGAGTCGCCTTGTATATGACAAATCCAATCGCTGTAGTCAGAGCGGCAAATGCGCCGACAAATGGCCACAGGCTCGGTTCCACCATGTGAAAGGGATGGTTTTTTGCGTCACTTGACATGTTTTTATTCTCCTCCCGGAAATGCCGGGCCAGTCAACAAAATCCGTCTATCCATTCGTCTCGTCCAAATCTTCATCCGTCTCAGCCGCAGTCCGGGACGGATAGAAAGTATAGGACAAGATGATATTTTCCAGATACGCGGTATCCGGATCGTCGAGTATTTCCGGGTCGATATAGAAAGACACCGGCATGGGCACTTCCTCACCCGGGTTCAACCGCTGTTCCGAAAAACAGAAACAGTCGATCTTGCTCACGTACTGGGCTGCTTTATAAGGTGCCACATTGAATACGGCGGTGCCGGTAACGGCGGTATCACCCATATTGCGTGCCGAGTAGATGGCGAGCGTCTCCTCACCAAGAGCCACGTCTATGTTGTGAACTCCGGGTTTGAAATCCCAGTCCAGGTCCGGGTTAACATTGGCGTCGAGAGTCACGGTAATGATGTGACCAATGGCATCACCGGTCGCCTCCGCAACCGGTTCACCGATCTTGGGTGTGCCGCCATAACCGGTAACCTGGCAAAACAACTGATAGAGCGGCACGGACGCATAAGACAAACCAACCATACCCGCCACGCCGAGCGCGAGGGCAAAGCCCACCCGGCGATTTTTTGCGGTCATAGTCGATTTACTCATGCGTTCATCCCTTAATCAGGTTCGGATACTGGCCCTATTCGGCCGGTGCCTTGCCCGTCATGTCCGGCAGAATTTCATGGGTATGGAATGGTGCAGGGCTATCCACGCTCCACTCCAGCGTCGTCGCGCCTTCGCCCCAGGGATTGGCTTCCGCTTTCTCGCCGGACCTGATGGTTGTCCAGGCGATGTACAGAAACAGGAAGGTCCCAATGGCGGTAATCAACGCGCCGATGGAACTGACATAGTTCCACCCGGCATAGGGATCCGGATAATCCGGAATACGACGCGGCATACCGGCCATCCCCGAGAAATGCTGCGGGAAGAACAGGATGTTCACGCCAATAAAGAAAATCCAGAACTGTAACTTGGCAAGACCTTCATTGTACTGCCGACCACACATCTTGCCGATCCAGTAGAAAAAACCGGCAAACATGGCAAAAATCGCAGCAATGGCCATCACATAGTGGAAATGCGCGACAACAAAGTAGGTGTCATGGAATGCGACATCCATGCCGGCGTTGGCAAGGGTAATGCCCGTCACACCACCAACGACAAACAGGAAGATGAAACCGAAGGCATACAGCATGGGGGTTTTAAACTCGATAGAACCGCCCCACATGGTTGCCAGCCAACTGAATATCTTTACGCCCGTGGGCACGGCAATAACCATCGTGGCGGCAACAAAGTATGCCCGTGTATCCACATCGAGACCCGTCATGAACATGTGATGTGCCCATACGACAAAACCAACCACACCAATGGCAGACATGGCATAGGCCATACCCAGGTAGCCAAAAATCGGTTTCTTTGAGAACGTGGAAACGATCTCGCTGATAATACCGAATGCCGGAATGATGATGATGTACACTTCAGGATGGCCGAAGAACCAGAACAGGTGCTGCCACAACAACGGATCACCGCCACCCTCGACGATGAAGAACGAAGTGCCAAAGTTACGATCGGTCAGCAACATGGTCAGAGCACCAGCCAGTACCGGCAGAGCCAGCAACAGCAGGAACGCCGTGACCAGAATGGCCCATACGAACAATGGCATGCGGTGGATCGTCATGCCGGGAGCCCGCATGTTGAATATCGTCGTAATGAAGTTCGCCGCACCCAGAATTGATGAAGCGCCGGCGAGGTGCAGGCTCAAAATACCAAGATCGACGGCCATGCCCGGATGATAGTCTTTGGCCGACAGAGGAGGATAGACCGTCCACCCGGTACCCGGGCCACCACCAGTCAAACCAGCGATAACCAACAATATAAGACCTGCAGCCAGCAACCAGAAGCTGATGTTGTTCAGGCGCGGGAACGCCATGTCCGGCGCACCGACCATAAGCGGCACAAACCAGTTACCAAAGCCGCCAATCATGGCGGGCATGACAACAAAAAACACCATGAGGAAGCCATGGGCGGTTACCAGCACATTATAGAACTGGAAGTCGTCGATATACTGGATACCCGGCTCCATTAGTTCCAGGCGAATATACCACGACATACCACCACCAATGACAGCCGCGATAATAGCCAGAATGAGATAAAGCGTACCGATGTCCTTGTGGTTTGTGGACATGAACCAGCGTCGCGCAAAACTCGGCTTATGATGATCGTCAGACATATTACTCACCTATTTCATTCGTCAGCACAACGCAGCCCTACTGGCTAACCGCCGCAGCAATTTCAACAGTTTCGCTTTGATCGGGATCGCTCCCTGAATCCGGAGTATCATCGGAAGCAAACTCTTCTTCGGCTTCAACCAGCCATTCCTTGAAGGCTTCTTTGGACACAGCTTCGATCACAATGGGCATATACCCGTGATTGACGCCGCACAGCTCCGAACACATGCCGTGATACGTACCCTCATCGTTGATGCTGACCCAGGTTTCGTTTATGCGACCGGGGGTCGTATCAAGTTTCAGATAAAGCGCAGGCATGGCAAAGTTATGGATCACATCATTGGTGCCCAGAATAAAACGGATATTGGTATTCACCGGCAGGACCAGATTGTTGTCCACGGTCAACATGCGGGGCTGACCTTCTTCCAGTTCATCGTCATCAACAATGATACTGTCAAATTCGATTTCACCGTTATCCGGATACTCATAGGTCCAATACCACTGATTGCCCGTAACCTTGATGGTCAGTTCCGGATCAGTCGTCCGGTCAGCGAAGTACAACAATTTCAGGGATGGGATGGTAATGATGACCAGAATAATGATTGGCACAACCGTCCAGACAATCTCAAGCAACGTATTATGTGTCGTTTTTGATGCGACCGGATTGCTCTTTGAATTGAACTTGATGGCGATGTACGCCATGAGCGCCAAAACGAAGAGAACGATGGCGCCCTCGATCCACAGCAGAAAATCATGAAACGCAAATCCCATTTCTGCCGACGGTGAACGGGGTTCCTGAAACCCCATCTGCCATGGCGCCGAGCGAAACTGCTCCGCCAGTGCTTCGTTACCAATCACAACAGCACCTGCCAGCAGGACCGTCACAAAGACATACAGTCTTTTCAGCATGTCACCCATCCAAGTTAACTTTGGTTAAACAATTTTCGAATCACGCATGCATACTAATATCACACACATGCACGTACACCACTCTATCATTAAACCCACATATTAATTGTGGCTAAATCCCGATTATTGGTTTTTGCTACCATGGCCCTCCTTGTTTGCAAAGAGGTTTTTCGACACAACCGAAGGAAAACGCAGCCTTTTTGTGGATTCTGTAACGAC
>JAJFID010000159.1 GCA_021775325.1 Rhodospirillales bacterium | reverse complement strand
AGTCGGTTCGGCAACGCAACCGTAAAACGACTGCTCTAACCTTAAAGTCGGACATGAGAATATAGGCAACTAATTTCCGCTAACGCCCCGAAGCGGTTGGTTGTTCTTGTTACAAAACGTTCGAACTTGGTGGCATTACATCTTGTTGCGTCGTGACTACACGACCTCGACGACGCGACGAGCAAGGCGTAGATCACGTATGCCTGTGCAAGGTTCTGACCAGAGCACTGTGCCTACCGACGATTTGCCATATATTACCCATTAGTGTGGCCCGGATGTCTACGAACGCGTAACGCCAGCCTTCTGCATTCGTTCCCGAATTCGCTCCCTGGCCTCAGGGGTGCCATCGTGATATGTGCCAAACCAGTGATCGAGTGGCACAGTATTTTCACCATAGTTACATTCAAAATATCGGTGGTGAAGTTGATGAAAGAAATCACCCATTCTGAATCCATCGTTCTTATGTGAACCCAAGGACAACATCTCGAATCCGGAATGAGACGTTGGCCCTTGAAGGATTTTCATTTGTAGATGGAAAATTACATGTATTGGATGGGACGCCACTAAAATATGCACCAAAACTGAGCTCAGGTAGAGGATGTGCTCGACCGGATGCATCGACATTCCCGACCAGGGACCTACGTTGATATTCCGATGGTGCAAATAATGAATCGAGTTAAAAAGCGGTTGCCAGTGAATTAATCGGTGGATCCAGTAGAAGTGAAAGTTGCCAAACAGAGAAATCGCCGCAAACATCAAGACAAACCACACCGGATTGCCTGCCCAAACTAAATAGGGCATCAAGCCATTTGCGTATGCCCACATTGCAACGACTTCAAAAGCGGTCCACCACGTTACACCACTGGTCAAAGACCAGAACATGTTGTCGTAAACCTGGTTGTTGAGTGTGTACCGCGAGCTGCTCTGGTGAAACGGGCGTGAATCATAACGATAACTATCGCCTTGCCTCCGGAATGTGTAGAGGTACAGATGCAATCCCCCCGCAACAATCGTGAGTAACGCGAGATTGCGGAAATAGATTTGTGCAATCCAGTCGATCTCGAATTCTCGACACCGTTCCAGAACCGGAGAAAAATAAAACCATGTCACGACAGATAATCCAGCGATCAAGAGTTTGTCCGAGACTGGCAACCACCCACGAATGATTTGCCAGATGAATGCAAACGGATTAGCGGGCCATTTTGCGATAGGCGATGTAGGCATTGGAAACTCCGGATGCCAATTCCAATTGTTTTTGCCGCCACCCGTGGGGCGTTCGGGTTGCCCTGACACACTGTTGCTGCTCTTAGCCATCCTTGGCGCTCCTGATCGACATTTTACCAGATTGGTTGTTATGACAATAGGAACGCATCTACTAATTTCGCCAGTTCAAAGTGTTGAAACGTGATATTGAATTTCCTAATGGCTCAAGATTTCTCTACGACGCTCAGCGCGTGCCAACACATTGTAGAGAGCGTCCGTCAGGCCAACTGTTAGTTGACTTGTACCCGCAGCACCGGAGATTGACCGATTGCAACAATAGCCAAAACCAACTTTGTTGACAGGATCACAAAACCCAACACTTCCTCCAATGCCGTAGAAACCAAAATTCTGCGCGCGCCTGCCAAACGGCGAGTACTCGTTCGACATTTGAAAGCCTGCGTTGAACCTGCCTGGACAATCTCCAAATCGATCTATTCCGGCCCAGTGTTGTTGGATGGCACCCTTGATTGTATCAGCCGAGGAGAGGCGGACCTCGTCTATCTCACCACCATTCGCGATGCAATAGAACAATCGAGCCAGCGCGCGTGCGTTTCCATGCCCGTTGAGTGACGCAAATTCGCGCTTTCGCCAATTATCGGAATTAAAATCCTCATCCCTTGGCAGTGATTTCCAACAATCATGTACAATGGAACCAACATCAAATCGGAACGCCTTAAGCGTTCCATTTTCATCATTTCCAAAAAAGTGCGCACACTTTGCATTTTCCTCGTTGTTCAGGCCAATTCCAAAACTGATCCCTAATGGTCCCGCAACTTCATCACGTATGAAATTTCCCAAAGATCGCCCAGTGACACGTTTTACCACTTCCTGAACAATGGGGCCGAATGTAAAGCTATGATATCCGGCATCAGTACCAGGGGGCCACTCTGGTTCTTTCAATTCCAGTGCGCGTTCGATCAAACCTGGTTCCCAAAGCATTCCTTCCGGAACATCATCCGCGTACATGAGCCCCGCCTGATGAGAGAGCAGCATTCGTATGGTAATCGTTTCTTTTCCATTCTGGCCGAACTCCGGCCAATAGGTCGCAACTGGTTCGTCAAAATCTATGAGCTTGCGATCATGCAACATATACATGCAGAAAGATGAAACAGCCTTTGTCACTGAGAAGACACAAATTGTGGTGTCTTCTTTCCAGGGAATCGTTCGATTCAAATCCAGATGTCCTCCCCAAAGATCAACGACAGTTTCCCCCTCAACGATAACCGACACACACGCGCCTAGGTCGCGTTCGCCTGGATGATCGTTGCCCTCGAAGTTAGTGATAAAAGCCTGTTTTACAGCCTCATAACCATCTTTACAGATGCCGGAAACAACAGCGTTGGGCATGGGTTTACTCAATCAAAAATGGGAAAATATGGCGTTTCAACAATTCGCTTGTTCATGTCCAGCCCCCTCAACCGATCCATATCGGCATCACTGAGGGATAGATTGATAGCATCATAGTTGGACTTGATTTGGTCCTTCTCAGTAGTCGTGGCGAGAGCCACATGCCCCTCGTGATAAAGGAAAGCCAAGCCGACCTGTGCGATCGTTGCATCATGATCATTCGCGATTTCCATCAGAACGGGGTGGGGGCCCAAATCTGCTTCCGGAACACCGAATAGGTTGCCCCGTGCCAAAGCACAGTATGCCGTCATTTGAATGCCAACACTTCTGCAGTAATCAACAATTGGGCGGTTCTGCATGAAGACGTGTATCTCAACTTGATTCGTCGCAATTTCGATGTCCCCCAGGAATTCCTGCGCGAATTCGATTTGGCGAATGTTAAAATTTGAAACCCCGATCATTTTTGCCAACCCCGCCTCATGTACTTCTGCCAGCTGCGTCAGGTACACTTCCATAGGGATCTGGTCCCATGGGTAAGGGTAATGGATGAGGACCAAATCGATTTGATCCAACCGCAAGTCTTCCAGGCTGCGTTGGACTGATGCAGTCATCATGCCGGTTGCAAAATTCCGGGGTGTAATTTTCGTCGTGACAAAAACGTCAGGCCGCAACAAGCCACTCTGCTCAATAACCCTGCCGCAGTCTTTTTCGTTATGGTAGCTTTGGGCCGTATCAATGTGTCGGTATCCGGCCTCTAATGCTAGAGACACCCCTTTCTGCGTATCCGCTGGCGTCAATGCATAAACACCATATCCAGCCTTCGGTATCACATTGGAAGATGTTGAGTTCATTTTTGATCTCACTCCCTTTACAGACAGTAATGTCAAATTGGAATAACTAATCGTCCGCCCACGGGAGCGGTGGTTCGGAATCCATAGAAACTTGCTCTACTCGAAATGGCATATCGGTGGAATCAGGTTCATCAAGGTCCCGCGCCACCTTGTGGCCGCCAAAAACCGCATCGGCGATCAGGCCGGGCGTGAGACAATCTCCAATCGCTGACAAGGATTTAATGTTATGATTGTCGTCATGCCCAATCAGATCGGCAATGTTCGATAAGAGCGTGTTGTTCGACATCCGCATCGTAACAAGAACGACACTCGCCGCTTCAATTTGAGTAGGAGGCTCGCCAAAAACGCCTTTCAATTCAACGGAGCTCTCGCCAATAGAATTGAGGTTGTGGTTCAACTTTATGCTCACATCTTTGGAAACCAGACGCCGGTGTATACTCTCTTGTTCAAAGGTGTTTTGGGTCCACTGCGACACCTTTGCTGCAGGTGTAACCAAAGTCACGTGATGTCCCTGATCGGTCAACATTTCTGCCAATGCGCCGCCCATTACGTACGGATCATCGTCAAATATGACCACTGGTGAACAGACGTCCTGACCATTCAAAATGTCGTCAGGTGTGAAGACATGGCTCTGTTGATGGCCTCCTATGGCCACAAGATTGCTGGCACCTACCCCGTCATTTCGCCAGTGTGCCCCTGTCGCAATTATCACGTGCTCGAAACCAAACTCCAATACCTCAGCGGCGTCGAGATGGCTTTCGCGATAAATTTCCAGATTGGCCATTTTCTGAATCTGACCGACACGCCAATCTCGAACGCGAAGCCATTCTCCAAGTCCGGGGAGTTCGCATAGTCGGTTCAGATGGCCACCCAGCTCCCGGCTAGACTCTGCAAGCGTGACGTCATACCCGCGCTGTGCTGACGCACGTGCCGCCTCTAAACCCGCCGGGCCTGCACCTACGACCAGTACTTTTGCGTCACTTTTACGTTGCGGAATAATTTCCGGATGCCAACCCCGGCGCCACTCTTCGCCCATGG
>JAJFID010000158.1 GCA_021775325.1 Rhodospirillales bacterium | reverse complement strand
TCACCCTGGACAGCGCCCCCCACCTGCGGGGGCTGTACGACCACCACCTGCCCTTTTTCAAGGCCCTGCAGACCCACAAGCTGAAACCGGATCAAAGCTGAAACGGCAACCGCGTCGCTCACAGACAACAGTTTTCCCGGTCATTCCTGGCAATAACTTAAGCCATTGAAACTAAAGGCGAATTTGGTAAAAAGTAGACTTTTGTCCACTTTTGAGTACTTTTTTCACCCTCCGAGGTCTACATTTTCTTTAATATCAATGGCTTGAAGTGCAGTTGGTTCCAAAAATGTAAACAAATGTCTACAAAAATGTAGACACGAAATGTAGACACGAAATGTAGACATTTGACTACTTTTACAACGACGTCAGTGCGTTAACCCCTTGATCTCGTGCAGAAACTTGCCCCAAAGCGACCTGTAGGACTCTTCAGGCCATCGCATGGTCTGAAGAGCACAACCCGACAGGACCATCGAATGATGGTCCGAGAGGGGGAACAGTTCCAGAAGGCAACACGCCAGAAAACCGTACCGGCGGAGACTTATGGCATATTTACAATGTCAAATACCAATTAGGAATAATAGCATAAAATTGGTGAAAAGTCAAGAAAATTCGTATTGATGCCTGTTGAATGTGCTTCGTGGTATATTTCTGCCCCGCTTCGCGATAGGAGTGTGCGACGACTAGACAAGTCAGCAATATGTTAGCATCTCGATTTTCCATCACACGAGTTGTTCGATGGGATACCACTTGCCGCCTATCCACAACTACTTGCTTTCAAAAATCCAGACGCCGTTCCAGTTTTCCGGTGGCGGGGAATCATGGAAAGTGTGGCACCGGGCCAACTGGACCGCGGAGGGGCCGTCATCGGCACGAATTCTCAGTACGCTTTCGAAAGCATCAATGGCGGCTTTCCAGTCCATCGCCCGGTAGTACGCAAGCCCGTGAGCATAAACATCCAGTACCTCATCCATCCGGTCAAAACCACCCTCGCCGAAATAGCCCAGTGATTCATAGACGGCAACGGGTGTTTCCTGGCCCTTGACGACAATGGAATCGATTTCGCGCAGGTGGGACCGGTTGTTCAGGTCGCAAACAGTGTGCTCGCTCAGCAGGATGTTGGTGCCGTAGAACTTGTTTGCGCTTTCAAGCCGCGCGGACAGGTTAACACTGTCGCCGATGACGGTGTATTCCATGCGCTTGGGCGAGCCGATGCTGCCAGCCACCACCTCGCCCGTGCTGATGCCGACACCAATTTCGAACGCCTGCTGACCGGCCTGTCGCCGTTTTTCGTTCATACCCATGACGGCGGTTATCATGTCATTGGCGACAGCCAGGGCATTGTCGGCATCATCATCGCGTTTCAGCGGCGCACCGAACAGCGCCATGATGGCATCGCCCATATATTTGTCGAGGATGCCGTTGTGCTGGAAAATCACATCAACCATGCTGGTGAAATACTCGTTCAGAAAATCCACTGTCTCCCTTGGACCGAGACTTTCAGAAAGGGTGGTGAATTTTCGCAAATCTGAAAACAGAACTGATACCCACTGAGCTTTCCCGCCCAGTTCGCTTTCACCCTTTTCAAGTAGCTGGTCCGCAATCTCCTTGCTCATGTAGCGGGCCATTGTGGTCTTGACCCGCTTCTCATCGGTAATGTCCTCGATAATGATCATGGAACCGATGTTCTCACCTGTACCATCAATCAATGGCACGACGGACAGGTTGACCGAGATGATTTCATTGTTGGCCAGTTCCAGGTCGGCATTCACGGAATTGTCTTCACTGCCGGTCTGTTCGACTTTTCCAACACTGTCGATCACCCATTGATTTGAGTCGTGGAAAATCTCACTCACCGGATGATTGATAAGGTCTTCCATGCCGGTTTGCAGAATTGTCAGCGCGGCCAGATTTGTGGTGACAAGCATGCGGTCTGTATCCAGCGTGATCAGCCCGTTGCTGGTGCTTTTCAGAATGCTCTCGTTGTAGTTCTTGATGTTGACCACATCGTCGAAAAGCTGGGCATTATCCAGCGAAACCGCGATCTGGGAGGTGAATGCCTTGAGCCGGTCTTCGTCCTGATCCGTAAAACTCCCGCCCTTTTTGTTCAGGACCTGGGTCACGCCAATCTTGACGCCGGTTTTGTTGATGATCGGCATGGCCAGAATGCTTTCGGTCCGGTAGCCTGTTTTACGGTCAAATTCCGGATTAAATGCAGGAAAGCTGTACGGATCAGAAATGTTGAGTACTTTCTGCTGTGTAAATGACTGACCGGAAATCCCGCGATCCGACGGCATCCTGATTTCCTTGGTGCCCAGCCCTTCGGCGACCAGAGACCAGAGCTCATCGGTCTTTTTGTCGTGGAGATACAAGGTGCTGCGTTCTGCATCCAGCAAATCTGTGGTCGCGGACATGATCTTCCGCAACAGAACATCAAGCTGCATTTCACCCGACAGTTCCTGGGCGATTTCCAGAATACGTGCAGCATCCTGCAGTCCGCCGGTCATCATGTTGAATCCACGGAACAGGCGCGCGTATACGTCATCACCGTCAATGGTCAGTTTGGTGTTAACACGACCATGCTCGATCTCGCCCATGGCACTGACAACGCGGTCCACGTGTTCACGTTGTTGGTCGCGCCAGAATTTTTTCGTCAGACTGGAATTGATACGGGCATGTAACAGAACATAATCCACATCCTTGACCAGATAGTCTTCTGCGCCCGCAGATATGCAGCGGATAATACTGTCCATTTCGTCGAGCGAGGAAATCATGATCACAGGCGTGTCGCGCAACTCATCGTCGACTTTCATACGCTCCAGAACGTCATAACCGTCCAGACCCGGCATCAGGATGTCGAGCAGCACCAGATCAAACCTGCCGTCGTTGAGCTTTTGGAGAGCTTCCTCACCATCGGCCGCCACATCCGTTTCGTGGCCCTGTTTTGCGACCCGGCGACGCAGCGCATCCCGACTGAACTGAACATCGTCGACAATCAGAATTTTGCCTGTTTTCTTCATTGTCACCCTCCAGCGATATCCGGCCAATTGGTCTCGTCTGTACTGGTATGCAAAGCAGCCAACCACGAACCTACCGCTTGATCCAGATTTCCTTTTCAGAATTGCCAAGCTCATTAAGATCAGCCAGCAACGAAAGTTTCTGAGGCGTCAGGACGTCACCGGCGCGGATATACTTGCGTCCCTCGGACGTATAGATGTCCTTGGCAAGGATAGCATGGTCAGGCACATCCTGAATCAGGCATACACGTGCGCTCTTGGCGTCAAAGGGAACTTCGATTTCCTCAGGTATGTCGAGCGGTGCAGCGAACGGTTTGGATTTTGCACCCGGTTTGGGCCGTACGTCACGAACTGTAAACGATGTGTCGCCGTCATGCCTGGTGTCGTGGACGTACCCCAAATCACTTGCCACATTCACGCCGCCGTACGTGGCGGTAGACTTCAGCCACACATCACTGCTCATGTTCTGCATCATGCGCTGCAGGCGCCGCTCCAGTCCCAGTTTCGAGACGGGTTTGATCAGGAAAGCATTTACATCGAGTTCCAGAGCAGTATCGACCAGTGGTTTCTCCGAGTATCCGGTCACCATGGCGAAGGGCAGGTCGCGCCTGATGCCGTTTTCTCCGACGCGAACGGACTGAAGCAACTGAAGACCATGCATTTCCGGCATATTGAAATCAGAAATGATGATATCGACCCAGTTTTCACTCTGCAGAAACGCCATTGCGCTGGCACCGCTATTGGCCTGATGCACAATTGGGTTTCCCATGCGGGCAAGCATAGAACCAAGCGTCACGCGGCTAAAACTGACGTCATCAACCAACAGTATCGATTTGTTCGAAAGATCAAACGAAGGCACAGGTCATCAATCTCCTCCGCAATTTTCCACCCAGGATACAGCGTAACCTACTCAGGACTCTTCTACCAGTTCTTGAGGCACTTCGGCCAGCCGTCAGCCTGTGGGCCGGCGACCGGCAAATGATGATTCGTCAAGAGGCTGATTTAAATATAAAATTCCTGCTTGGGTTAACCTCAGGATGTGTCGGGATTTCGCCCAACGCTGTCATGGCATATACTGTATCACAGGTTGTGGTTTCGCCCCATCCAGATTCCGTTGATCGTTGATGAAAGAATAAGTTTGAAACAGGACGTGCGATGCCGGAACAGGTGCTTGGCGATGTTCATTGTCGCTGTGTTACTCGCTGTTGCCGGAAACAGTATGGCATATGCTGCTGAGTTAAATCTGACGGCGGAAGAGCGTGACTGGATTGAGTCCAACCCAATAATCAGGGTTCATAACGAAACCGATTGGCCACCTTTCAATTTTGCCGTCGACGGTATCCCGCAAGGTTATTCCATCGATTACATGAACTTGCTGGCAGAACGCACCGGTCTGACGGTGGAGTATGTCACAGGGCCATCGTGGAACGAGTTTCTGGACATGATGCGTGATGGTTCACTGGATGTGATGCTGAACATCGTCAAGACACCGGACCGACAGGAATACTTACTCTACACGCCACCCTACGCAGACAATCCAAATACCATCCTGAGTCGAAAAGGTGATGGATTCGATAGCCTTGAGCAACTGTTGGGTAAAACGGTCTCCGTTCCGAAGGGCTTTTTCTACGAAGAAATCCTGACCCGCGAGTTTCCGGATATCAAATTGCATCTGGTTAAAGGCACACTCGAGAGCATGAAGGCCGTAACCTTCGGCAAGGCTGATGCTGCTGTGGGTGAGTTGGCTGTTTTTGGCCATCTTCTGGAAGAACACTCCATGACGGGCCTGGCGGTTTCAGGAGAAGTGAAGATGGGCGACCCAGAGTTATCCCTGTTGAACATTGCCACGCGCAAAGACTTGCCCGTGCTGATATCCATACTACGTAAGGGTGTTGCATCAATCACGCTGGAAGAAAAAAACGAAATCAGGAACAAATGGATCTCTGTCCATCATGGGCTGGGTATAGATGTCAAACTGGTACTTCAGGTGGGTGGTATAGGCGGCATTATTCTCGTCATCTTCATAGTATGGAACCGGCGCCTGCAAGCCGAGGTCACTCAGCGTAAGCGGGTGGAAAATCAACTTCGTCTTGCATTGGATAACATGCCAGGTGGCATTCGCTACATTGATCGGGACGAAAAAATACTGCTGATCAATTCCCAATACCGCGAACTTTGGGGCTTTCCGGATGACTTTCCTGTCATTGGCAACACGATCCAGGACGAGTACGAGTTCCAATGGGGACGCGGTGACTTTGGCGAAGGTGATAAGGACGACCTGGTCGCTCGCGAAAGGGCACCATACCCCGTTAACCAGGAGTCGGAACGATATGAACGGACTTCTGCAACCGGGCGTGTGATTGAGGTTTTGGGTCAATCTTCAGAGTCAGGTGACTACGTCAATATCTATACTGATATCACCGAGCGGAAAAACTCGGAGAACCAACTGAAGGAAGCCAGAGATAAGGCGGCGGATGCAGGCGCATTGCTGAGGGCCGTGTTGGATAGCATGCCTGGTGGCGTTCGCTACATAGACGATGACGAGAAGATTCTGCTGCTCAACAAGAAGTATCAGGAGCTCTGGGGCTATCCCGACGATTTTCCAAAAATCGGTGATACCGTAACTGACGAGTATAACTACCATTGGGCTCAAGGCGATTTTGGTGACGGCGACAGAGATGAATTAGTCGCAAAGGTGAGAGCAAGCTTCCCGTGGGTGGTCGGCGAGGAGTCGTACGAACGAGAGACGCGAACCGGTAGAGTTTTGGAGATTCGCGGTCAATCGGCTGAAATCGGGGGATTCGTAACAATTTACACCGATGTCACGGAACGAAAACACGCGGAACAAGAGATTGAGAAGGCTAGGGACAAGGCCGCTGAAGCCGAGGAATTGTTCAAGGACGCGATCAACAATATCTCCGATGGCTTTGTACTTTATGATTCTACGGACCATCTGGTGATCTGCAACGATCATTTCCGGAATTTGTATCAATTTTCAGAAGACATCGTGGCCAATCACCCGAGCTGGGTGGATTTGGAAAACTACGATGCGGAACGAAACATCATTGAATGGGAGTCTGACGGTGAGGTACCGCGTGGTGAGCGCCGTTGGGACGATTTCCAACGCAAGCTCACCGACGGACGTTGGGTCGACATTCGCCAACGCAGGACCGCGTTCGGCGGTATGGTCTGTATCCACATGGACATCACCAATCAGAAACGTGCCGCTGAGATCATGGAGCAGGCACGCGATGAAGCCGAGCGGATCGCCGATGCCAAATCGGAATTTGTTGCCATGGTCAGCCACGAAGTTCGCACGCCCATGAATGGCGTGCTCGGCATGGCCCGGTTGCTGCTGGATGGAGAGTTGAATGGAGAGCAACGTGATATCGGCGAGACCATTGTACGTTCGGGTGATGCACTGCTGACCATCGTCAACGATTTACTTGACGTATCAAAGCTTGAGGCAGGTCGACTTGAGCTGGAAGCCATCCCCTTCAGTCCGCACGATCTCATTTCCCAGACTGTCGCCGCAGCAACGGCACGGGCAACGGAAAAGGGGCTGGAACTCAACACCTGGATCGGAGAAAAATTACCACCCGTGGTGATCGGTGACCCCAATCGTATCCGACAAATTTTGATCAATCTGCTCGACAATGCTGCGAAATTCACGGAAGCGGGATCGGTGTCATTGACTGCGGATGCAGTTCTGACCGGATCAGAGAGTGCTGATATCATATTCGATGTGTGTGACACTGGACCTGGCATGGCACCCGAAATACAGGAGAAGGTCTTTGCGCCGTATTCTCAAGCTGCCATTGAGGTTGCTCGCAAGTACGGTGGTACCGGACTCGGTCTGACAATTTGCCGTCGTCTCGCGGGCCTGATGGGTGGTGTGATCCGGTTGGACAGCACTCTTGGTGCGGGCAGCACATTCCGCGTCAGAATCCCCATGCCGGTCGACACCAAAACAAGCCTCGAGTCTCTTATGAGTTACCGGGATCAGCATGGCCCGGCACTACCCAAGGCGCTTGTGCAGCTTCGTATTCTACAGGTGGAGGACGATGCCACGAACCGTCAGGTTGCCGAACGTTCGCTCGTGCGTGCCGGACATGTGGTGACGAATGTGGAGAACGGTCTTGAGGCGATTAACGCCCTGGAGAATGATGGATTCGATCTCGTGCTGAT
>JAJFID010000157.1 GCA_021775325.1 Rhodospirillales bacterium | reverse complement strand
GGTTAAAACCAGTGGAATCCGTGGCCGTTCTGGAACAATCCATCCAAATGGAAATGGATCTCAGGTTCGAAGCTGCGGCCGCGTCAGAATTGGGCGAGAACTTTTCCGGCGACCCGACGTTTAACATTCCCGCCGTAGACTGGTCGTTATCCGGTCAACGTGTCATGACAACAGAACGTTTGGAGGGTATTCCGCTGGATGATCGCGAAGCCATCATGGCCGCCGGTCACAACCCACTGGACGTTCTGCAGAAAGCCGCAGACTCGTTCTTTAACCAGGTGTTCCGGGATGGTTTTTTCCATGCCGATCTGCACCCGGGAAATTTGTTTGTGATGGAGAACGGATCGGTGGGTGCCGTGGACTTCGGCATTATGGGTCGCCTCAGCATGTCAGATCGGGTTTACCTGGGAAGGATCCTGTTGGGATTCCTGACACGTGATTTTCGACGCGTGGCTGAACTGCACATGGAAGCCGGTTGGATCCCGCGACACAAATCAGTTGAAGACTTCACACAGGCCTGTCGCGCCATCGCCGAGCCTATCCTCGACAAACCTCAAAACGAAGTTTCCATCGCCCGCTTGCTGGGTCTCCTGTTTCAGGTCGCCAAAACGTTCGATATGGAAACCCAGCCACAATTGTTGTTGTTGCAAAAGACCATGCTGGTTGCCGAAGGGACGGCCCGTAATCTGGCCCCGGAGGCAAACATCTGGTTTATGGCCAGACCGCTGATCGAGTCGTGGATGGTGCACCATGTGGGCCCGGAAGCCCGGTTACGCGACATGGCCATGGAGGCACTGGACTCGGTGGAACGACTGCCCCGCATCATCAGAAACCTTGAAAAAGGGGCGGAAATGGTTGCGAGCGGACAGCTCAGGCTTGACCCCGAAACAGTCCGGGCGCTGAAATCTAACCCGTCACCCCTGGTCTCGCCTGTCTGGTTGTGGGGAATAATTGGCATTCTTTCGGTTGTCGTAGCCCTTATGGTTTAGGGGCTTGCAGAAAAACAGCCAACGAACTAGATTACCACACTAAATTCTCGTGAAATAATTTTATCTCCACAAACATGGGGTTTCATGCTGGATAACAAACGCATATTGCTGATCGTCGCGGGCGGCATCGCCGCCTACAAGACGCCGGAACTGGTTCGCCTTATTGGCAAAGCCGGTGGCCAGGCCCGCGTTATCCTGACCCGTGCCGGCGGCCAGTTCGTGACGCCCATGACGTTAGCGTCTGTGAGTGGCGATACTGTCTATGATGATCTGTTTTCGTTTACGGAAGAGAGCGATATGGGCCATATCCAGTTATCGCGCGATGCCGATCTTGTGGTTGTTGCACCGGCAACGGCGGATCTCATGGCCAAAATGGCGGCCGGGCTGGCGGACGATCTGGCCAGCACGGCCCTTCTGGCCACAGATAAACCTGTGATCATTGCGCCGGCCATGAACGTACGCATGTGGGAACATCCGGCCACCCAACACAATCTGAAAACGCTGAACGCGAGAGGCATCCGGTGCGTTGGCCCAGAGGAAGGGGACATGGCCTGTGGTGAGTATGGCATGGGCCGCATGGCCGAACCGGGTGATATTCTTGTGGCAATTCAGTCTTTTTTTCGGACCAGTGACCGGCTGATCGGGCGGCGTGCCCTGGTTACCAGCGGACCCACACACGAAGCAATTGATCCCGTCAGATACATTGCAAACCGGTCGTCCGGCAAACAGGGACATGCCATTGCAGCGGCTCTGGCCGCCATGGGTGCTGAAACCACACTGGTTTCCGGACCAACTAATCAGCCCGATCCGGCCGGGGTGCAGGTTATCCGCGTCCAATCGGCCCGCAACATGCTGGACGCCTGTGAAAACGCCCTTCCCGCCGACATTGCGGTTTGTGCTGCTGCCGTCGCTGACTGGCGGCCCGCTGACGAAGCATCACGTAAAATGAAAAAGGAACCCGGCACCGCACCGGCACCAATGGCGCTGGACGAAAACCCGGATATTCTGCGCACACTTGGTGCGGCTGGTAACAAACGCCCGGGTCTTCTGATTGGCTTTGCCGCCGAGACGGGCGCCGTCGTCGAAAATGCGCAAAAGAAACGTCTTTCCAAAGGATGTGACTGGATTCTGGCGAACGATGTGTCGTCCCAGACCGGCACGTTTGGCGGTGATGACAATACGGTGCACCTGGTAGACAAGGACGGCGTGGAAAACTGGCCCCGGCTTAGTAAAGTTGCCGTAGCAGAGAAGCTGGCTGATCGTATTGCTATGACGCTGGAGGCCTCGGCTTGAGCGACCATCTGAACGTGCCTTTGTGCCGCCTGTCCAATGGGGCGGGGCTTTCACTGCCGAGTTATGCCACAGAGCGATCAGCCGGTGTCGACCTGCTGGCCGCAATTGACAGCAGCGCCATACTGGACCCCGGCAAACGGATGATTGTTCCAACGGGCATTTCCATAGCGTTACCGGATGGATATGAAGCGCAAGTGCGGCCCCGTTCTGGTCTGGCGGCAAAACATGGGGTCACCGTACTAAACAGCCCGGGAACAATTGACGCGGATTACCGTGGCGAGATCGGGGTCATTCTCATCAATCATGGTGACGAGCCCTTCGCCATTGATCGCGGCATGCGGATTGCTCAACTGGTCATCGCCGCAGTTGCGACTGCCGCTTGGGAGGAAACGGATGATTTGGAAATCAGTGCCCGCGGTGACGGCGGGTTTGGCTCAACGGGAACACAGGGTTGATACAGTAACAATGGTCAGGCGTCGGAAATGCTGAAACTGTCGAAGAAAATGAACTATGCCATTGAGGCCGTGCTCGATATTGCCTATCACGCTGGTGGAACGCCCGTGCAGAGCCAGGAAATAACACGGCGACAGGGCATCCCAAAACGGTATCTGGAACAGGCCCTTCAGAACCTCGTACGAAACGACATACTCCGCGGCGTGCGAGGCCCGAGGGGAGGATATCGGCTCGCGCGGGAACGACGGCGCATTACGGTCGGCGACATTGTCCGGGTCGTGCACGATATGGAAACAGAAGACCGCAAATCCCGCACTACTGCCGAGTCCGTGCTGGGGTCAAAGGTCGTCCGGCCTTTGCTGGATGAGCTGCAGGGCGATATCATGTCGCGCCTGGACGCCGTTTCCATTGATGACCTGTGTGACCGGGCATTGAATGCTGACATTCCCAGCGAAGGACGCTCAAATCTCGACTTCACAATCTGAACTTTTACCTGACAACATGGCGGATCTATTTTTATGACAACTCCAGCAGCACCACGCGGAAAAATCTACGACTCCATCCTTGAAACGATTGGCGGTACGCCTCTGGTACGACTTGACCGTCTGGCCGCAAAAACCGGCTGTAAGGCGACCCTGTTGGGTAAATGTGAATTTTTTAACCCGCTCGCTTCGGTCAAGGACCGAATTGGTTTTGCCATGATCGAGGACGCCGAGCGCAGCGGTAAACTCGGTCCCGACGGCATACTGGTTGAGCCCACATCGGGCAATACAGGCATTGCGCTGGCATTCGTATGTGCGGCAAAGGGATATCGCCTTATCCTGACCATGCCGGAAAGCATGTCTGTTGAGCGCCGCAAGATGCTGGTCTTTCTGGGAGCCGAACTGGAGCTGACGCCTGCCCCCAAGGGTATGGCTGGTGCCATTGAGCGCGCAAAAGAGATCGTTGCTGAAAACCCCAATGCCGTCATGCTGCAACAGTTTGAAAATCCGGCCAATCCTGAGATTCACCGTAATACAACAGCCGAGGAGATCTGGCAGGATACAGACGGCGCTGCCGATATCCTGATCAGTGGCGTTGGCACAGGCGGCACGCTGACCGGTGTGGCGGACGTTTTGAAACGGAGAAAACCGGGGTTCCATGTGGTCGCGGTCGAGCCTGAAGACAGCCCCATTCTGTCCGGCGGCATGCCCGGCCCCCACAAAATCCAGGGCATTGGCGCAGGTTTTGTTCCGGGCAATCTGGAAACCGATCTCATTGACGAAGTCCTGAAAATCGGCAACGAAACGGCCTTTGATATGTCCCGGCAGGTGGCCAAACTGGAAGGGTTGCCGGTGGGCATTTCGTCCGGCGCCGCTCTGGCTGCAGCCGTGGAGGTAGGACAGCGTGATGGCATGGAAGGTAAATCCATCGTCGTGATCATTCCGTCGTTTGCGGAACGCTATTTGTCGACGCCCCTGTTCGACGGCCTGAACATGGACTAATTGAGCCAGATGGACTTTTCGGAACAACAGATTCAGCGCTACGCACGGCACATTCTGCTCAAGGAAATCGGTGGTGTGGGCCAGGCAAAACTGCTGCAAAGCCGGGTTCTGGTGGTTGGAGCCGGAGGCCTTGGATCGCCTGTCATACTCTATCTGGCAGCGGCCGGGATAGGTCACATCGGGGTCATCGACCCTGATGTAGTGGACTTGTCCAATCTGCAGCGGCAGGTTCTTCATACCACCGACAGAATTGGCGTATCGAAAGTTGAGAGCGCGCGCCAGAGCGTCGCCGCTATTAATGACGGCGTGCAGCTTGAGCTGATCGAGGACCGACTGTCGACCGACAATGTCATGGGCCTGTTTGGCCGGTACGATGTGGTTGCCGACGGGACCGATAACTTCGAGACCCGGTTCCTGATCAACGATGCGGCCTATTTTGCAAAAATTCCGCTGGTATCCGCAGCCATTCTCCGTTTCGACGGACAAATGTCCACGTACAAGGCGTTTGAGACGGATGACAATGGCGGTCATGGCCCTTGTTATCGTTGCATCTTTCGCGAACCGCCGCCGCCGGGCCAGATTCCATCCTGCGCCGAAGCAGGTGTCCTTGGTGCCCTGTGCGGTGTTATGGGATCGCTGCAGGCGACCGAGGTCGTCAAAGAGATACTGGGTATCGGTGACACTCTGTCCGGCACCTTAATGATGTACGAAGGGCTGGCAAGCGAGTTCCGGCGAATTGGCGTCAGGGCTGATCCGGGTTGCCCGCTGTGTGGCACAAACCCCGAAATTCTGGACCTGAGCATCCATGGCGGCGTGTCTGAAAGTACCTGTCATGCCGGATGAGCGCCTGACCCAGTTATCAATCGTGGTTTATGACGGGCATTTCGACAAAATTCATTACGCGCTGGCGATGGCTTCTTCGGCGGCGGCGATTGATGCGTCCGTTACCCTGTTTTTTACTATGGACGCGACGATGGCACTCATGCGAGGTGATGATGGACAACCCGGCTGGCGGAGCTTGCCGGTTTCGCAGGGATACGGTAATGGCGGCAACATGGATGATGACTTCGCCGCTCAGAAAATTGGCACGTTTGAAGAACTCCTGAGCGCGTGTCTGGAAATGGGTGTGGTGATTATGGTCTGCGAAATGGGCCTCAAGGCCCGGGGACTGTCCGCCGCCGCCTTACGCGAAGACATCCCCGTTACGTCAGGTGGTCTGGTGACGTTCCTGTCCAAAACCACCGCCGATGGCTCGGTCGTTTTTATCTAGAAAAAACGCGTTATCCAGTAAATTCGTGTTGCCGATCAGGCAATATCGCCGAGGACCCGGTCCGGTGGTTTGTGTCCGTCCGCATAGGTCTTGATGTTGATCAAAACCTTTTCACCCATATCAATGCGGCCTTCGACAGTGGCCGAGCCCATATGAGGCAGCAGCACCACATTGTCCAGCTCAAGCAATTTGGGATTAACGGCGGGTTCGTGCTCAAACACATCAAGCCCGGCACCAGCCAGTTCACCAGCACGCAACATCCGGGTCAGGGCATTTTCGTCAACGATTTCGCCACGCGCCGTGTTGACGATAAACGTATGAGGCTGAAGCAGTTTCAACCGACGAGCCGACAACAGATGATAGGTACCCGGCGTATGCGGGCAGTTGATGGATATGATATCCATGCGCGCCAGCATCTGATCCAGACTTTCCCAATAGGTGGCTTCCAGTTCGTTCTCGATATCCTCGTGGAGCTGGTGGCGGTTATGATAATGCACAGAGAGACCAAAACCACGCGCCCGCCGGGCCACGGCCTGGCCAATCCGGCCCATACCAATAATGCCCAGCCGCTTGCCAAATATGCGGTGCCCAAGCATCCAGGTCGGTGACCAACCAGTCCAGTTTTGTGACCGCATGGCCCGTTCACCTTCTGACAATCGCCGTGGCACGGCCAGAATCAGGGCCATGGTCATATCGGCTGTGTCTTCTGTCAAAACATCCGGCGTATTGGTAACGGTGATGCCGCGCTGACGCGCCGTCGCCAAATCTATATGATCAACGCCTGCGCCATAGTTGGCAATAAGGCGAAGTTCGGGCCCCGCCTGTGACAGAATGCCCAAATCAATCGTGTCGGTCAGTGTCGGCACCAGCACGTCGGCTGTTTTCATGGCTTCTATGAGCTCAGCGTTGCTCATAGGCGTATCGTCCAGATTTAACTGGACGTCAAACAGCTCCATCATCCGCGTCTCAATCGCATCCGGCAACTTTCGGGTGATGACAACGCGGGGCTTTTTATTGGACATGAGCGCCTCTCTGGTCCCGGATTTGTCTCAGCGGGACCCTGCCTTACGGACTGGTGAATTTTACGGACCTCGCCATAGCAATTGCACCCGGAAATGTCTAGCCAGAATGGCTTTTTTCGCTTCTAAATGTATCACCGAAAAGCCTTGCTGAAACAGCAGTTTTGGCAATTTCTTAACATCTTGTCTATAAATCATGAGATCATGTTCAGAAGCCTGTTTTCTTACATAATCCTGGCCGTGTTTGCGGCTGTCGTATTCTCCGGCCCGTTATTGGCAGCGGTTGCTGCTGGTCAGGGGACGTCCGGCCTGCCGTTGCCGCGATTCGTCAGTCTGCGGGCAGACGAAGTAAACATGCGCACCGGTCCCGGCGTACAGTATCCCGTGGAGTGGGTTTATGTACGCAAAGATCTGCCTGTGGAAATCATTGCCGAATTTGAAACCTGGCGGAAGATACGCGATTGGGAGGGTACCCGGGGCTGGGTTCATCAAAGCATGTTGAGCGGCAAACGAACCGTCATCATCATGGGCGATGTCCGTCTTTTGCGGGCTGATGATGATGCCAAGAGTAAAATTAATGCGCGTGTTGAACCGGGTGTCATCGGCCGATTGCTGGATTGCCCCAACGGCAACGGCTGGTGTCAGATCGAGGTTGATGGTTACAAAGGCTGGCTTCGGCACGTTGATTTCTGGGGTGCCTACAAGAACGAGGTGTTTGACTGAGGATCACGGTTGTCCACCTGGTCCGTCACTATCCTTTTCTTCCGCTACAGATAGGTGAATACTGCGATCCTCAATTTATCGTGGATCATGGTATGAGCGAACAGCAACCCCACCCTGACCAGATTGCCGGTATCCGGTTTGACGCCGGTCGCCATGCGCGCGCGAAGATTGGTTACGTTCTGCTGGCAACCGAACAAACCATTCCGGATGATGTGTATAGTGTCATTCCGGCGGGTGTCGGTGTTCATTTTGCCCGTGCGCCTATTCCCGACAGCATTACCGTTGACACTCTGATGGCGCAGGCTGACCACCTTGGCCCTGTCGCCGCGACCATGTTGCCAGACGGCAGCCTTGATGTGATTTGTTACGCCTGCACATCAGGAAGCCTTGTTATTGGCGAGGAGCGCGTTTTTCATGAACTCAATACCGGTGCCCCCAACGCCAAAGCCACTTCGCTGATCACCGGCGTCATCCGGGCGCTCAACGCATTCGGCGCATCCCGGCTGGCTATCGCAACCCCCTACCTGGACGAGATCAATCGTCGGGAGGCAGACTATCTGAGGTACGCGGGATTTGAGACGGTAAACATTCAGGGCATGAACATCGAACGCGACAGCGATATGGTGCGGGTGAGCCCGGGTTTCATCAGGGAATTCGCCCAACAGGCGGACCGTATCGACGCAGACACCCTGTTCATTAGCTGCGGTGCACTCCGGTCGCTGGAAATTGTCGAGGAACTTGAACAGGCCGTGGGCAAACCGGTTGTGACCAGCAATCAGGCCATGATCTGGGATACCCTGCGGCTGGCCGGGATCAATGACAAGATCGAGGGTTATGGCCGCTTACTGCGGGAATTCTAGGAAAAATCGCCAGCCAGGGCACTGCGAACGTTCTCGCCCAGAATGGCAAGGTGGCCGTATCCGGGGTGGTTGATGCCCAGCACGACCTGCGTCCCTTCAGTCCGGAACGCCGCGATCTGGTTTTCAGTAAATGGAAAATGGATGAACTGGATGGCTGAGGCCTTGCCATCTGCGGTGGTGCGGTCAATGTCAGTTTCAGGCAGGCCTGTAATGGTCTCACCGTTCAGACTTAAGGTTACTGTTTCCTCGACACCGCCCAAGCCTGCGAGGAAAGCCTCTCGCCGTTCCGGATCATCAACCTCAAACATCAGCGTTGCGACAAGCTCTTGTCCATTTGGAACCAGGGGGTTGTAGGCTTCCAGTTCATCTGCAATCTGCTCTTCGCCGCCCCGTTCAATGTACAGCATCTCATGGACCTGATGCAGCATGGTATCAAACGACTCAAAATAGAATGTGGCGTCAGGCCCAACGTGCACACGACGGTCCCGCTTTATGTCGGTAATGAATTTGCGGCGCTCTTTCCGGGTGCCGCCATAACTATCCATGGACATAATATCGGTTCGGGTAATTTCGGTTTTCATTTTTTGCTCTAACTTATTGATATTGCGCAAAGCCACCGTCACAAATTGAACCAATTTGCTCGGGTTTTGCTCTAGTAACCGTATGCTGCCGCCAGCAGTTCAACCGGATGTTTGTTCTCGCCCAGATCAGGAACACTCTCGCCCAGTTTCTCAATGCCCTGAATGATATGATCGCGGGCCAAAGGACATTCCGAAACCAGGTACTTTGCGCCGGCGTCGGCCGATTTGGCAGCCTGTCGGGCAACGGGTTTGCCGATTTTCAAGCCGACCTCGAAATTATTTTTCTTGACGCCCCAGGCACCGCCGTGACCGGAACATCGTTCAATCACATTGATTTTTGTATCTGGTATCAACCGAAGCAGTTCCGCGGCCTTCTGGCCCATATTCTGAGCCCGTGCATGACAGGCGATATGAACCGTGACCTCGCCATCCAGTGCTTCCAGGCCGTCCGCCATACCGTCTTCGCGGGCGATTTCGCAAATGTACTGGCTGATGTCGCTGGTCGCCGCAGATAACGTCTTGATATCATCATCGTCGGGCAAGATCAGCGGCCATTCGAACTTGAGCATGAGCGAACAGGACGGCACCAGAGGAACGATGCGGTATCCTTTCTCGATCCACGGTTTGAATGCAGCGGCAATGGTCTGTGCCTGAGCGGCAACGCGGGAAATATCGCCCTGTTCCAGTTGCGGCATACCGCAGCAACCCGGATGCATGACCTCGACCTCGACACCATTTCTGGCAAGAACCTGACGGGCGGCCTGGCCAATGGCTGGCGCGTTATAGTTGGAGAAACAGGTCGCATACAGAACGACCTTGCGCTCCGCAGCGCCCGGTGACGCTGTTTTGTCCAGCGGAGTCCCTTTCGCCAGCTCGACCAGCGTCTTGGCATGGAAGGCTGGCAGGTGGGCATCCTGGTGAACGCCAGCCACCGCTTCCAGAACCGGTCTTGTCAGCTTGTTACCCTGCTTGCTGCCCCAGTTCGCCAAACCAGAGAGAGAACAGCCAATTTTGCCGTTGCGGTCTGTCTCGGTTAGCTGTTTGTCGAAAAACGGTGTGCCGCTTTTTTTCTGTTCGACGGCGCGGGCACGCAGCATCAGGTGAGGGAAGTCCAGATTGAACTCGTGTGGTGGCACGTAGGGACATTTGGTCATGAAACACAGGTCACACAATGTGCAGGCATCGACAACCGGGCCAAATTCTTTGCTGGAAACAGTATCCAGTTCGCCGGACTCCGACTCATCTATGAGATCGAACAGGCGCGGAAAACTGTCACACAGATTGAAACAT
>JAJFID010000156.1 GCA_021775325.1 Rhodospirillales bacterium | reverse complement strand
CAGGGCGCCGAAGCTCATTCCCGTTACGTAGACCGGAATATCCAGCTCAAGCGGACGCTTGGCGCGCGGGCCAATGACCGTCTTGGTCAGGCATTTTTCGCGGTAGCCCTCAATCACGAACCGGGTCAGTGTACCGGGCATGAATGTGAGGTCATCCCAGTGCGGGATTTTCTTGAACAGGGACATTCCGCGCATGCGGTAGCGACCCAGTTCCGACTTGATATGAATGTCGTCGATGACAGCCGGTGGGAAAACAAAACTGTTGCCCAGGCGCGTTACATCGCGACCGAGGTCTTTTGTCGAATTATCAGACATATAACTATTCCTCTTGTCCTGATGTTTGGCCTAGAGCACGATTTTCTTTTCGTGCGGCTCGAGATTGTCGTAGTTCCAGAGCTGACGACCAGCCACGATTTTAGTGAAGTGATCCACGCCCTTATCAGGCAGCAGGTCATAAAGCTTCAACTTGCGTGTCAGCCAGGCCCGATCGATGTCATTGAGTTCACCAGGAACCGCATCAACACCCAGGGACTGAATTTCGCCACCCACAAAGATGGTGCCGTCATACATGGAATCGCCCAGGTTCTTGCCGGCATTGCCGCAGAAAACCATACGACCGCGCTGCATCATGAACCCGGTCAGGGCACCGGTATCACCACCAACGATGATGCTGCCGCCCTTCTGGTCGATCCCGGTCCGCGAACCGACGCTGCCTTTACAGACAAGATCGCCACCACGGATGGCCGCACCAAAGGTTGAACCGGCATTCTTTTCGATGACCACGGTACCCGCCATCATGTTTTCAGCACATGACCAGCCAACACGACCTGTGATCCGAACGTTGGGTCCATCAATCAGACCACAGCCGAAATAACCCAGGCTGCCCTCGTAGGTGATATTCAGCTTGTTCAGAATACCAACGCCGATGGAGTGCCGGGAACCGGGGTTTTTGACCACGATGGAACCATGACCTTCGGCCATAAGTTCACGGATTTTAAGATTGACTTCAGTTGGTGTCATATCCGCCATGTCAATTTCAGCACGCTTGTTGAAATCAACGTCGTAGGACCATGGATAAACACAGTTCTCGGAATCATCCGGACTGAAGAAAGTTTGCATTTTGCGTCCGCTGAGCTGCTCGTTGTGCAGCCCCATATCATGCGAACGACCCTCTACGCCTGCCATACCCGTACCTCCTCGTCATAGGGATCGTATGTATCGATCTCGTGGGGGATCATGGCGCGAATGGCGCCCTCTTCTGATGCGAGAACAACCAGTTCATCGCTTTCAAACAACACCATTGGTTTTGCCGCCATGGTGTCTTTGGCCATGCCGAGGCAATCCTTGGTCGCCACCACGTAGGTGAACACACCGTCGATTTCCTCAATGGACTGGCGCAGGGAATCTTCCAGCGTGTATCCGTCATTCAGCTTGTCGGCGGTATACACAGCCAGCAGTTCTGAATCACAGTTGGACAGGAAACGATGGCCCTTGTATTCCATTTGCCGACGCATGATCCAGTAGTTGGTGATCTGGCCGTTATGGACGACGGAAATATCATTATAGGGATAAGCCCAGTAGGGATGCGCGGAGCGAATATCCACGTCTGATTCCGTGGCCATGCGGGTATGACCGAGAGCGTGTGTACCCTGAAAACCCTTGAGGCCATACTGGTCGGATACCACGGTGGCATCACCCAGATCCTTGATCAGTTCCAGACCGCGACCGAGAGACAGGATTTCAGCACCATCGAGCTCTTCGATATAGCGCGTCATCTTTTCCAGTGCAGCATCGTCACCGTCAAAACCAAATGTGTAGCGGTACGCGTACTCGGTGGCGTCCACCTCGGTAAGAATTTTTGCGTTGTGCTCAGCCATACGGGCATCAACGGCGGCACGGCGGTCCGCAATCACGGTGCGGATGTTAGAGCCTTTACCCAGGTCTTCCTGCTCGGCGACCTTGAAACGCATAACGAATTCATTGTTGTTATCCGCAGGTTTACCGTAAACGGCAAATCCCGTGGAGTCCGGACCCCGGTGCTTCAACGATAGAAGCATCTGTGTCATTTCTGATCCGATATCCGAGGTTTTGCCCCGGTGGATCACTCCAGCAATGCCACACATTGGCAGTTCTCCTGTGTATGACGCGTTGACGAAAAGATGGGGGACAGGCGCAAACCGTCTGTCCCCCGGTTGATTCTTCCTGTTAGGGCAGACAATCCCAGTATGTATTGAGATCCCAATCGGTCACCGTGGCCATAAAGGTTTCCCACTCGTCCCGTTTGTAGTGCTCGAACACCCTGTACATGTCGCCCGGCAGAGCCGACTTGATAACGTCGTCTTTCTCCAGACAGACCAGCGCTTCACCCAAAGACATGGGCAGCTTCTTGACCTGCTTGCCTGCTTCCATGGCCTGGTAAATGTTGCGTTCTTCCGCCTCACCCGGATCCATGTCGTTTTCGATCCCGTCGCCAAAGGCTTTTAGTAACGCAGCGCCCATAAGGTACGGGTTCACCATGGAGTCGACCGAACGGTATTCGAAGCGCCCCGGAGCAGATATTCTAAGCGCACAGGTTCTGTTCTGATAACCCCAGTCGGCGAAAACCGGCGCCCAGAAACCCGTATCCCACAACCGGCGATAGGAATTCACGGTGGAAGACCCAAGTGACGTCAACGCATCAAGATGCGCCATGGCACCACCAATTGACTGCAGACCGACAGGGCCAGGTTTGCGTTTGTCGATTTTGGGATCGGGCATAAAGTGATTCTTGCCACCCTGGCGGTAAGCATAAGCGCCATCCAGACCGGGTTTGCTTTTTGTATGGGGCGTGTTGACGACTTTATCCGCACCGCCACTCCACAAAGACACATTGTGATGGCAGCCAGACGCCGACACACCCATAAAGGGCTTCGTCATGAAGCATGCAATCATGCCCATTTCGCGCGCCACTTGCGCACATATTTGGCGATATGTGGTCAAACGGTCTGCATTTCGCAGAACATCATCATACATCCAGTTCAACTCAAGCTGCCCGGGGGCATCTTCGTGGTCCCCCTGAATCATGTCGAGACCCATGGCCTGGGAATACTCGATGACCTTCATGAAGGCCGGACGCAGACTTTCGAACTGATCAATATGGTAACAATTTGGTTTGGAGAAACCGCCATCCGGCAATCCATCTTCACCACGTTTCAGCCACATCATTTCAGGCTCGGTACCACAGCGCATTTCCATGCCGTGTTTTGCTTTGAAATCAGCAGCAATACGACGCAGGTTACCTCGGCAATCCGAGGTCAGCGCGCCGCCTGGATTTTCAAGTTCTTCACGGTTACGGAACAACGTGCAGAAAACGCGGGCAACACGTTTGTCCCATGGCAACTGAACGAAGGTTTCCGGATCGGCGATACCAACCAGCTCGGAAGCTTCCGGACCGTAACCGATATAATCGCCATGGCGATCCGTGAACAGGTTTGCCGTCGAACCATAGACTAACTGAAAACCTTTTTTGGAAACAGCTTCCCAATGGTCTGCAGGAATACCCTTACCGACGATACGTCCGGTAACGGAAACGAACTGGAAATAGATGTAGGTAATACCCAGCTCATCAATCTTCTTGCGAGCATCTTTGACGAGCTTGTCACGACCGGGCGCATTGACGTGGCGCTCCAGATCAGTCGCGCCTTTGCGGGGCGCAGTCTTTTTCGAGGGTTTAGAACTCTTTGCTTTTGCGGCTTTAGCCATAACTTGGGACCTCCCTTGAAGATCGTTGATGTCAACGAGTGCTTCGAAATTAATACAACCAATTTTGAACCATTACCAAGTTTCTCTATGTTCTTGGGTGAATTGTGCTGCAACATAGAGATATTCTCGTGTTTTCGCGCATCACCAGTGTCAGTATTGAGAACATACTTTAAAACATTTGACAACAACTTTTTTTAAAGGTATAAAATTGGTCGATCCAATTTGGAGTCTCCATGAACCAGTTAACGACCGATACGCATTCGTCCGGCATGGTCAGCAGTTCCGCCAACATTGCCGTGGCCCTGCGCCAGGCTATTCACCTGGGCGATTATCTGTTTGGCGAAAAGCTGCCGCCGGAGCGTGCGCTGGCTGAAAAATTCGATGCGTCGCGTAATACCATCCGTGAAGCCCTGCGCCAGCTCGAAGACAACAAGCTGGTAAGCCGACGCATTGGCAGCGGCACCTTTGTTATTCACAAGATCAAGACCGACCGGGATGACGCCGCCATCGCCACCAGCCCGCTGGAGCTGGTCGAGGTACGTTTTTCCGTGGAGCCGCACATGACGCGCCTGGCCGTGAAAAATGCCAGTGCGCGAAATCTGCAGCGTCTGGAAGAGGCCCTGCTGCGGCTGGAGAGCATCGCCGATGATCCCAAACAGTTCTCGCGGGCGGACGAGGCTTTCCATTTATGCCTGGCTGAATGCACGAGAAATCCACTCATGCTGTGGCTGTACCGGCAGGTCAACGAGGTCCGCGGCAATACGTTATGGTTCGAGGCCCGGGAAAAAATCCTGACCCCGAAACGCATCGCCGAATACAACGCCGAACACCGCGAACTGTACGAAGCCGTGCGCAGTCGCGACACCGAACAAGCGGTAAGAATGATCACGGATCATCTGGACAAGGTCCGCATCGACCTGATCGGTGCGTCTGAGGGATCGTAAATTAACAGCTGTGCCGGAGCGGCCATTTGTGTGCTTTCAAGATGTAAGAGAAAGGCGTGGATCATGCAGTATTTGCCCAGTCATGATGTTGCGCCAGATTAATAAAAGCCTTAATCGGCGGCGTGTATTGGCGGCCTGATACTGTAACGAGCTGAACATCCCGGTGAATTTGTGGCTCGACGACAATACGCGTTGCAATATCGGGCAACATCGGCAGGAACTCTGGCATAACAGCACAACCCATACCGGCAAGAATGAGTGCCTGTATCCAACTTTCCCGCTCGCTCTGATAACGCACGTTCACCTTGTGCTCCCTGGGAACCCCAAGCTCATCAAAATGCTCGGAATACTCACAGTTAGTTCGTGCCAGATAGTCCTCCTGATCCAACTCTCGCAGAGGTACGGCATTCATCTGTTCGAAACGATGGCCTCTCGGAAATGCAATAACATAGCGCTCCTTGTATAAACTACGCGTGTCGAAACGTTCCGGAATGTTGGGCATGCCGATAATCGCAACGTCAAGCGCGCCTGCCATCATATCATCAATCAGTTGAGGGCCTGACGCATCTCGTAGCCGCAACTCAAGACCTGGCAACTCTCTACGTAACTTACTGATAAACCCGATCAGTCTGGCAGGCCCGATCGTACACATGAGGCCGAGGTTCAACGGAGCAATCTCCATAGATGAAAACTCATGTGCCTGCGTCGCAGCCAATTCACTTTCTTCCATAATTCTTTGAAGATGCGGTCGCATCATGTGGCCAAGATCGGTGCAGTGGGTGAGATTGCGTTCGCGACGAAATAACTGGCCGCCCAGCTCACCCTCCAGCTTCTTGATTGCCCGCGTAAGGGAAGGCTGTGCAACATTGCATTGTTCCGCTGCTCTTGTGAAATTTAGCGTCTGGCAAAGGGCCAGAAAGTAACGAACTTGATGCATCTCCATTGGCAGCATTCCTTGATAGTATATAGACAATAGCTATCACAACCTCAGTCGTGCGGAATGTATCATACCTCATAGCTATAGGCGTTGGCTATGGAATCCAGAGCCAATTGATATTTCATTTTCTATCTCTCTGCAGGCACTCTTTGATCTGAATTTGGTTTTCAGGAGTTGAGGTCGATGCGTTTTGAAACGGTATTCAATATTTTTCTATTGGTTTTCGCATTTGCCGTCATGGCGTTTGGTATGCATCTGGCTGCAACGGGTAGTTTCATGTTCGGCTACTAACATCCGCGACCCGTCGTCAATATCAGGCAATAAACATTTTTTTGAATGATCTACAAATGACCAAACCCGAAGATACTCCTTATTCCATAGCAGACCGAAGACTAATCGCGGAAACACCGGAATTACGCGTCCAAATACTTACGCTGGAAAATCATGACGAAGTTCCGTGGCATTATCACACTGTCATCACGGACACTTTCATTTGTCTCGACGGACCCATGGTCATCAGCACCAGAGCACCGAGCGCCGTCCATAATCTTCAACCTGGTGATGTTTTTACCATTCCACCGGATGTAGCACACCGGGTTTCAGGCTTGGAAGGAAGCGGCTGTCGCTTCGTTATTGTGCAGGGTGTTGGCACATATGACTACTTTGCAGTGAATAGTTAAACGCTCTTACGGGGGCAATCAAAAAGGACCAGGAACGATGAAACAATTGCTATCAATTGCTCTTTTGACAGGGCTGGTCACCGCAACCATGACGCCTCAGGCACTGGCCGGTGATCCGGAGATGGGAATGAAGACTTTCAAGAAATGCAAAGCCTGCCATTCCGTCGAGGCGGGCAAGAACAAGATAGGGCCTAGCCTATTCGGTGTTTTTGGCAGACAGGCAGGAATTGTGACTGACTTCAAGTACTCGAAAGCCATGTTGGCAAAAGCACCAGAAATTGTATGGGACGACGTTTCTCTGGATGCATGGTTGACGAAACCAAAGAAATTTATTCCGAAGACCAGGATGGGCTTTCCTGGACTCAGAAAACAGGAAGATCGCGACAACGTCATCGCATACCTGATGACGCTGAAATAGATGACATGTGAATTTCAGAATTGCAAAAAGAGGACACAGGAAATGAAACGATTGCTAATTTCGGCTTTTACAATAGGGCTGATCGGTATGGCCTCGCTTTCACAGGCAACTGCAGCCACGGCAAAACGAGTCCATGTGACCGGTGAAGTTATCGACACCTGGTGTTACGTAACCGAGATCATGTACGCACTGGGAACGGCCCATCATCAATGCGCTGTATGGTGTGCTGCCGGGGGTATTCCCGTCAGCATCCTCAGTGAAGACGGCACGGTTTACGTTGTGCTCAGGCTCGAAGATGACGATAGCAGTGTAGCCAATCCGGCGGTTTTGAAAATTCAAACTCATGATGTCACGGTAGACGGCGATCTCTATGAGCGTGATGGCGTCAACTATCTGTTTGTAACCCAAGTCGCCGATGACAACGGTGTCGTCAATTTGACGCATGAAGATTACGGCATTCAGCCGTTTGGAGAATAGATCATGAGAACCATAACAAAAGTCCTGACAGCAATGGCATTCGTGTTTTCACCCATGGCACATGCGGCAGAAGAATGGGGCATTGAAGGCGAAGAAGTCGTTCGCATCGGAGCCGTAGTCGTCGACGTTGCCTGCGAGTTAAGTGGTGATTGTCCTGCTGACTGCGGTGCGGGCAAACGCCAACTAGGATTGCTTACCAACGAGGACACACTTCTGCTCGTGGTCAAGAACAATGACATCTTCGCTGGCGGCACAAATGATCTAGTAGAATTTTGCGGCAAAGAAATCGTTGCTGACGGACTTTTGATCACATCCGTGCATATGCCGTTGTTCGCCTTGCAGTTCAAGCGTCTGGCACCCGATGGAAAGTGGAGCCGCGCTAACCAATTCACTAAAGACTGGTCGAACGCCAACGGTGGCAAAAAAGGTAACCAGTGGTTCCGCAATGACGCTGTCGTCAATGGCGAGATCGCAACCAACGGCGTATTCGGCATTCCGGGTCTTGAGCCGGAAGAGGAGTGAGAGGCATGTCCCGTAAGAGCATAAATTTATACTGGTTTTTTTCAGCAGTCACTATTGTCAGCGTCTGGTTCCTGGTGCCGCCGGTAAATGCCCATGAAGAAGCATCAGTTGAAATCCCCTTGCCTGAGTTGTCGGCACTGTTCGGCGGCGCGTTCACGCTCGTTGATCAGGATGGAAATATCCGGACAGATCAAGACTTCCGAGGCAAATACATGCTCATCAACTTCGGATATTCAACCTGCCCGGATATCTGTCCGACCGATCTGGCAACTATTTCCACGGCGGTTGATATGCTTGAGCATATGGGCGAGCAGGTGCAACCGATTTTCATCACGGTTGATCCTGAACGGGACACACCGGAACGACTGAAGGAATACGTGTCCAGTTTCCATCCACGGCTGATGGGGCTGGGAGGATCAGAAGCTCAAATCAGGGCCGTGGCCAAAGTTTATCGTGTCCACCGCAGCAAGGTCATCCTCGAAGATTCGTGGGCGGAGAACTACTTGGCGACCCACTCGTCCCTAACCTATCTGATGGGGCCTGATGGTGCTTTCTTGACGTTATTTCCTCATGACACGGCTGCACAGTTTATGGCTGATGCGCTCCGTCGTCATATCAGTGGCTAGCCTGACAACCCGGTTTCGAGTGATAAACAGAGGTACAAACCAATGGATCTAATTACGTCTATCGTTATGACCGCCGTCAATCTGTTTGTGATAGTCCTGTCTCTCGGCGTCGGGACTGCCATTCTCGTAGTAGGTGGACTCTATTTCGTCGATGTTAACCAAACCAGTCATGCCATTCGCCGGAACTATCCGGTTATTGGCCGGTTCAGGTACTTTTTTGAACATATGGGTGAATTTTTTAGGCAGTACTTTTTCTCAATGGACCGTGAAGAAATGCCGTTCAATCGTGCCCAACGCTCGTATGTATACCGGGCGGCGAAAAATGTGGATTCGACTGCGGCTTTTGGCTCGACGCGAGATCTCAGGGCAATTGGCGCAGTTTCCTTCGTCAATTGCCCCTTTCCCACCCTGGAAGTTGACGCCGTTCCAACGCAACCCTTAACGATCGGTCCGCAATGCACACATCCTTACAACGCAAAAAGCCTGTTCAATATTTCCGGTATGAGCTTTGGCGCGATTTCCGAAAATGCCGTGCTTGCTTTGTCCAATGGTGCCCGTATGGCAGGGTGCTGGTACAATACTGGTGAGGGTGGCTTGTCGCCTTATCATCTTGAAGGCGGCGCGGATATTGTCTTCCAGATTGGAACGGCAAAATACGGTGTACGGGATGAGCAGGGCGCATTGTGCGACGAGAAACTCAGGCAGATTACCGCCCACGAGAACGTCAGGATGTTTGAGATAAAACTGAGTCAGGGCGCAAAGCCAGGCAAAGGTGGTATTCTGCCGGGCAAAAAAGTCATACCGGAAATTTCAAGAATCCGCGGTATTCCTGTGGGCCAGGACTCAATTAGCCCGAACCGTCATCCGGAAATCGAAAATAACCACGACCTTCTGGAAATGATCTCACGGGTTCGTTCTGTGACGGGAAAACCTGTCGGCATCAAATTTGTCCTTGGAGCCTACGGCTGGCTGGAGACCCTGTTTGACGACATAAACGCGGCTGGCATCGAGTGCGCACCAGACTTTATCACGGTGGACAGCGCAGACGGCGGGACCGGAGCGGCACCAACCAGCTTGATCGATTACGTGGGAATTCCCCTGCACGAGAGTCTGCCAATGGTGGTCGACATGTTGTCGAAATCCGGACTGAAAGACAGAGTCAGGGTAATTTGCTCAGGCAAGATGATTACCCCGGCAGATGTTGCCTGGGCCTTGTGCATGGGTGCCGATTTTTGTGTTTCCGCCCGTGGTTTCATGTTTTCCCTTGGATGTATTCAGGCCCTGCAATGCAACAAAGATACATGTCCAACAGGTATTGCTACTCACAACAAAAAACTCCAACGGGGCCTTGATCCACATGATAAGGCAGTGCGTGTGGCAAATTATGTGAGCAATCTGGTGCACGAAACTGAAGTCATCGCCCATTCCTGTGGCGTTCCTGAGCCACGCCGGTTGCAGAGAATGCACGCGCGCGTGGTTGTCGGTGACGGAAAGTCTTACGGATTGGACCAGGTGTATCCTGAGAAACCAGCATTTTCCGTGGTTGCGCGTGCTGGTCAATGAACGAGTACCATTAAACGGGTAATCGAAAGTAACGTCCTATGACGAGATTTCTCAGTAGCGATACCATCATAGCAACTATCGGCACCCTGGCTGCCGTATTGTCAGTGATCATCAGTCAGCAATGGCTGGGTGACAAACGAGATGCCGTTACTGTTTTAATGGATGAGCAGACGGGTAACCGGCACCAGATCGTGCAGGTTGAGGACACCAAACGGGAGTCCGTCCGGCTTCGCGATCTCAACACCCTTTATATCATGCTCGACAATTCAAATGACGGCGGAAAGCGCAACATCATGATACTCGATGAAGCCGTTCGGGCCTATGAAATAGCTTTAATCTCCATGGCGGCATTTGAAACGACCAACAATTTCGATAAAACGGTGTTCAGGGTTGAGAACATTGCCACACAGGCCCGTGCCGGAGAAATGGGTGCCTTGCACCAGATGAGTGCTGAGTTTGTCCGGCTCTATGGTGTGGTTGACAGTCGCATTGGCAGCCTGCGGGCACGGCAACAGGAGATCCGTCAGCAAATGGTGGTGCTTAGAAATGAAATCAGCGCCATATCTCAATATGCCACATACCTTCAGGTCTTTGGCCTGATTTTGGTGATGATCGCGACGATCGTCGGCCTCAAACGGATAGAGATATGCATCGTACAGAACTGACATCTCCAAGGTATTTTCAGGTCTTCATATGTCTGATGCTTTCCTTCGCATCGATGGGCTTTCAGGTATCAGCTGTTCGGGCCGCAGAAAGTAGGATCATTGCCCTCACTCAGACCGGGTGTCAGTTCATTGAACCCGAGAACGCAGACCATGGTTACATGCCTGAAACGGCGAATGATTGTGAGATCGTAAACGACGAAACCACTGCAGACCGTCTGTCGCAGCACTCAGTGCTATCGCTGAAACCGGGCGAATATGTCTTTCGCGTCACCAACAAAAACGTTCCATATGAACTGGGATTTTACCTGCGTTCCGCCGATCACGCATTGATCCCGTTCAGCCCGAGAGTTTCTGGTGCGGGATTGTTTGAAGGTCAGGTTCGTGACTATCAGATCGAACTGACAGAGGGTGAGTATATTTATTCCTGCCCCTTCAATCCCACCCCCAATTACAAACTGGTCGTTCGTTGAGCAGTACTTATGTGCGAACAAGGCGACGCCCATATAGGTGCCCTATAAAGGCTGCAAGCTGAAGGGATCGTCCATTGCTTAGATAGTCTGACAGCGCCCCGGAACGGAACTAGGCTGCGCCGCGCAGTTCGTAGGCTTCGAGCATCTTCCACATAACGATGGGGACATCATTGATGACCGTTCCGGGAACTTCGTAGATGCGGCATGGTTCCATCGTCCGATAGCTGAACTCGCCGGTGGTACCGAACAGAACCTGCTCCTCGGCGAAGAACTGGCGGGGGCCCATGACGTCTATCACCTCACCATCCCGAGCCCGTTCAATCTTGCCCGACTCAATAACGAAAATAGCGTCTGCCGGAAGACCGTCGAGAGTTTCGCCGGTGCCATACTCGTGGGGTATCATTGCTTCACCGATCCGGTTTTGAACCGGTGGTGATACTGTCTCTCCAAACAACCAGGTTCGTTCAAGAATCTCCCGGATTGCCGCCCGTTGGTCGATCACGTCGCCGAGGCCGTTCTTCTCGATCAGTTCACGGTATGCCTGTGATGTAATGCGCAGGGCCCGTACGAAATTCACCGTCCGGTAGGCGGATGTGGACGGCAGACCGTGGATGCCCGTGAACTCACCGATCAGGCCGCCCGCAGAAATGATGTTGTATACATCGTCCTCAGACCTGATTTTTTCGACGGTACCGGTGACGATCAGAAAGATGTCTTCAGGGACCTGACCCTTGCGAAGAATAATCGTACCAGGGATGAATTCGACAATGGGATTGTTGAGCAGTGTTCTCAGATAATGCCGTTCCATGCCCTGGAAGTACGCGTGCAGGAAGTCAAACGAGAACCGTCTGAGGTTGCCCGACGTATCGGGAACCAGCGTGTCAACGATGCCGAACGGTGCGCTCGACCCTATTTCTTTCTGCTGGTTGGTGAGGGGCTCGGAGCGGTGCGCCAGAACGATCTTGTCTGACTTGTCATCCTTGAAGTCCTCCACCTCGCCGTGGATCATGCCACCGCCGATGTCTACCTTCTTCAGGTCGACCGGGGACAGGTAAGTTTCCCGCGTCGACTCATAGATATGGTGCGATATCCCTGGTGCGGAATCATCGTCGGTGACCATGTTTTCCATAACCGCAAAAGACGAAATATCCGCCAGGTGGGCATAGGTAATGTAGCGGCTCTCCCAGAACGTGCGATAGAAAAACGCACTGGTTTCGACCGGATGCGGCGACAAAAACGGATACACTTCCAGACCGCCGAGATTGTTCCAGGTATCAAACTCCAAATCTTTGATTTCGAAGAAATTGCTGAGCTGGTCTTCGTCCATAGATAACAAGGCTGACAATTTCTTGAAAACAGATGCCCGTACCAGCGGGGTCGCGTAATATTTAATTCGCTTGTCCGTACGCATAAGGCTGGTGATGCCCGCAAAATGATCATCGTGACAATGGGTGTGAAAGATGCCCTCGATTTCATTCACGCCGATGCCCAATGCGGTCAGGCTGTACGAGATATTGGGTCCGGCGTCGATCAGATAAAACTTACCCTGATACACCAGGATGCTCGCCATGCAGGGACGGTTGATGTCCCAGCCATCGCCCTGGCCGGAATGAATGATGGAAAAATAATCCCTGGGAATGCTTTGAAAACCCAATGGGTATGCTGACCGGTCGTTCCTGCCGCGTTTTACCGTGAGGTCGATGGTCACTTCTTCACCACCGTAAGATACCACGAACACGTTGACCCTGAGTCGCCTGATGGAAACACCATTGCGTATTTCCACAGGCTCGTCTTCCACGATCCGATGATCCAGAAGTTCCTCGGTGGGTAGAATCCGCCCAAACGCGAACTTGAGCTTCATGCGCATGATCATTTCTGCGCGTTCGGGTGTCTCCCCCGCAGCGATGATTTCTTCTTTCGAGATAAGACCGTAATTGCCCCGGTAGATGTACTGCATCTGCGCATCGATCTGATCCCTGGCCCCGATCAGCATGGGTTTCATGCCGGTGTTATTGGGATGTCCGGGAATCAGCATGCCCTGCCGGTACAGCATTTGCAGAACGGGAAACTCTGCCAGATTACAGAACTTTCCATTTTGCAGCGCAACATCGGATAGGAGGATGGCGTTGGGACCGGTCTCGAACGTGACACCGTCTTTTGTGGTTGGGACGATCAGGCGGAGGCGCATCAGATGCTTGGTCGCATCCTCCGGGCATCCGCACAGTACGTAAACCTCTGCCTCTGGAATTTCCAGCCAGTAGACCCCTTTGATGACTTCCGTCAGTTTTATTTTTTCCATACGGGTCGATTTTCCTCGAGTCGGTCCCCTACCATAACCGACTAAGCCGTCACGTCCAAAGGAAAGGTGATTAGTTTGGCTGGCGTGCCATAATCGGTCCGGAGCGGATCCGCCATCAACGCCCTTTGCGCATTACAAGCGTAAAACTCATGGGTAATCCCAGGCCGGACGCTTCCACGTTGTACCAGGTGTTGGATATGTGGTGCGGAAATTCCTCGAAGTGCTCGACCGCAAGACCGTTGTTCACACCGGCCATGATCAGGTCAGACAGGGTATGGGTGAACGACGTGGCCGGTTTTGCGTCGTACTTTTTGCCACTCCAGTAATCCAGCCCGTGTGTCTCCACATAGGGCTCCTTGCTGAAGTAAGATAACTCCCAAATCACCGGATCGTCCGCATCGCCCGGCTCGATCATGTCCAGGATGGGATGCTGCTCGTAGATAAACAGCGCACCGCCCGGTCGCAGCAGTTTGGCTATGACAGCCAGAAACCCTTCAATATCCGGCATCCAGCTCACCACACCGATGGTCATGGTGATGATATCGAAGCTGGCCGCGTATTCGTCACCGATGTCATAGATATCCGTGC
>JAJFID010000155.1 GCA_021775325.1 Rhodospirillales bacterium | reverse complement strand
CCATGCTGTAGAGCGCGTGGCCCCCACAAACAGTCGCGTTCTGATCAGCGGGCCGCCGGGCAGCGGAAAAGAAGTCATTGCACGGCAGATTCATAGCCAGTCGCGTCGACATGACGGACCGTTTGTTGTTCTGAACTCCGCCACAATGGCACCCGACCGGGTGGAGTCTGAGCTGTTCGGAGAAGAATTTGATTCCGGCGAAAATGAGCCCGGCAAGAAGATCGGGACTTTTGAGCAGGCACACAATGGAACCCTGTTCCTGGATGAAGTTGCCGACATGCCTTTGGAAACGCAGGGCAAGATTGTTCGTGCACTACAGGAACAAATCTTCCAGCGGGTCGGCGGGTCGACCCGGGTCGAAGTCAGTGTCCGGGTTATTGCGTCAACGACCCGGGATCTGTCGGTAGAAATGGCTGAGGGAAATTTTCGCGAAGATCTGTATTACCGGCTAAACGTCGTTCCTATTTCAGTGCCATCATTGTTCGAACGTCGCGATGACATCCCGGCATTGACCAATTTCTTTGTCGCCCAGGCGGCAGAAAACTCCGGCCAGCCGAGCCGTTTACTGGGACCCGACTCAATTGCCGCACTCCAGACCTATAGCTGGCCCGGGAATGTACGAGAGCTGCGAAACATTGTAGAACGCATGTTAATCATGGCCCCTGGCGAATCGACGGAACCCATCGGCATTGATATGCTGCCCGCCGAGATAACGGGGAAAATAGATTCTGCGAACGGATTTCCCGGACATTCGGAAATCATCGGGCTGCCACTCCGTGATGCCCGGGAAGCATTTGAACGGGAGTATCTGGCGGCACAGTTAAAAAGGTTCGATGGCAATATTTCGAGAACGGCGGAGTTCGTAGGCATGGAGCGTTCAGCGCTGCATCGGAAACTAAAGAGTCTTGGCATTAATTAGATAGTGACGGTATGAGGGAACACTCCAGATGAAAATTGTTGTCTGCGGTGCCGGGCAGGTGGGCTTTAACATCGCACGCCACCTGTCCATGGAATCCAACGACGTGACGGTCGTCGATCAGGCACCGGACCGAATTCGTGTTATCAATGACACCATTGACGCGACCGGCCTCGTCGGGCACGCGTCCGACCCCAATGTCATGGAGAAGGCAGGATCCGCTGACGCAGATATGGTGATCGCCGTCGCCTACGCTGATGAAGTCAATATGGTGGCGTGTCAGGTTGCACACTCACTGTTTGACGTGCCCATGAAAATCGCCCGCATTCGTCAGCAGAGTTATCTGAACCCCATGTGGTCCACGCTCTTTACCCGCGATAATATGCCCATTGATGTGATCATCTCACCGGAACGGGAAGTTGCCCGAGCCGTTGGTCGTCGGCTGCAGGTACCGGGTGCATTCGAAATGATTCCCCTTGCCGAGGACCGCGTAAAACTCTTGGGTGTTCGCTGCTCTGCAAGCTGCCCGCTCATCAACACGCCGCTGCGTCAGTTGACCCAACTGTTTCCTGACTTGAATATTGTGATTATTGGCATATTCCGAAATGGCAAGACCATGGTACCGACCGGCAATGATCAGATGCTGGAAGACGATGAGGTGTATCTGGTCGTCGATTCAACGCAGGTCCATCGCACCATGTCGGCGTTCGGTCTGGAACACACCGAAGCCAGCCGGTTGCTTATCTTCGGCGGTGGTAACATTGGCATGTTCATCGCCCAGGAGGTGGAAGAAAATCATTCGTGGATCAACGCCAAGCTGATCGAGTCGGATCCAGCCCGCGCGGAAAAAATTGCCACACGGCTTGATAAGACTGTCGTTCTGCAGGGCGATGTTCTTGATTCCGAGCTTCTGGAAGAAGCCAACGTATCACAGACAGAAACTGTTATCGCCGTAACCAACGATGACGAAACAAATATTCTGTCGTCGCTTCTGGCCAAGCAGTACGGCTGTCAGCGGGCACTAACGCTCATTAACAAGTCTGTCTATGAGCCGCTGATTGGGTCGCTCGGGATCGACGTCGTGGTGAATCCCCGTAACATTACCGTATCCACTATTCTGCAACATGTGCGGCGCGGGCGTATTCACTCAGTCCATACCTTACGCGAAGGGTTTGGTGAACTGATCGAAGCTGAGGCACTTGAGACGTCGGAGCTGGTTGGTGCACCGCTACGCGAGGTAAACCTGCCTAAGGGTGTGGTTGTCGGCGCTATTGTGCGGGGGGATGAGGTCATCGTGCCCCGTGGCGGTACCGTTATCCAGGCGAAAGACCGCGTCGTACTGTTTGCTGAATCCAAGGCTATCCGGATCGTAGAAAAAATGTTCTCGGTCCAGCTTGAGTATTTCTGAGTTGAAAGGGACGATACGTTAACATGTCCAGAATTTCTTACGTCAACGGACGGTACCAACACCATCTGGATGCCGCTGTACACATTGAAGACCGGGGATATCTGTTTGGTGACGGAGTCTATGAGGTTGTGACCGTCGTGAATGGTCAGATGGTCGATGAAGACGGGCATCTGAACCGGCTTGAAAGATCATTGAGCGAGCTTACCATCAAATGGCCGGTCACAAGGTCCGCACTAGGCGTCATTCTTCGCGAGGTCGCCCGCCGCAACAAACTACGGAACGGGCTGTTATACTTTCAGGTCACTCGGGGCGTGGCCAGGCGCAGCCATGAGTTTCCGAAAAACGTTGCCAGTGCGCTGGTTGTCAGTGCCAAACATATTCCAAAGCTGAACAACGCACCTGATCCAGAAGGTGTTTCGGTTATCACCATTCCCGATATTCGCTGGGACCGGCGTGACATCAAAACAATCGCACTCCTGCCCAATTGCCTTGGAAAACAGCAGGCCAAAGAAGTCGGTGCCTACGAGGCATGGCAGGTTGATCCGGACGGCACCGTAACTGAGGGGACATCCAGCAATGCCTGGATCATTACGCAAGACGGCGAGCTTGTAACGCGGCCGCCCGCACATACAATTCTCAACGGCATTACACGCATGCGGATAATTGAAATAGCCCGGCAACAGGGTGTTCCGTTTGTTGAACGACCATTTTCTGTAGAAGAGGCATACAATGCCCGCGAAGCTTTTGTTTCCAGCGCTTCCAGTTTTGCGAAACCGGTCACCAAAATAGATGATCAGGTGGTCGGCAATGGACATATGGGCGAACTGACTGAACTGCTGGCGCAGAAGTATCTTGAATTTGTCAATCAGCCTGGTCCGGCATGATCGACAAGTCGGGCGAAATGGCATGACAACACCGCAGGCACCCGTCGCTATCATCTTTGATTGGGACAACACCCTGGTCGATACATGGCCGACGATTCACGATGCCATGAACCACACGCTCGTTCATTTTGGTATGGCTCCCTGGTCCATGCCGGAAACTCGCATGCGGGTGAGGAAATCCTTG
>JAJFID010000154.1 GCA_021775325.1 Rhodospirillales bacterium | reverse complement strand
TGCATGCAAACAACGTGTCACCACCCTTGGGCGGTACGGCTTTGGCCAGCAGAAGAGAGGCACGCGCCGGCACCGCCAGATGAATATGATCTGTGTGCCACTCCAGTTCACCATTTTCATCTCTCGGCGAAAACGTCACTGGCTGTTCTCCGGTGTTGCCGACCACAAAGACTTCCGGGTGTTCAGGCAACAACGCTCTTTCCTCGTCGGTCACATCCAATGGGCCAAATGCAAGACTGAAGCTGATTTGCTGCTCTGGTGTCACCGCAAACTGTTTTGGAAATACCAGAACACCATACGCCTCAAGCGCATCCTCAATCTTCTCCAGCACGTCGCCGTCGGGCACTGTCGACAGGCTAACGCCGTGGACGACTGCGCCAATGGCATGACCGGATGCGGTGATCCTAATACTCATTGACTACTCTCCACACTTTCGGCCCCTCATTAAGTATTAGGCAGTGCAAAGTTTAAACACGATACATCTTAGTCGTAGTAACCCGCACGGACAGAGGCCCCGATGAAGTTACAGATCAAACGTTCTGCATAATCCATGGTGATCTTGCCTACGTCGCGGCTGGGGGCAATCTCGACAATATCCATACCGAGAACCCGCCCCTTGTTAACGAGACCGTGTACCAGTTGACGCAGTTGCAACCAGTCAAGCCCACCCGGTGTTTGAGACATAACAGCGGGCATAATTGTCGGGTCAATGCCATCTGCATCAATGGTCAGGTAATAGGGGCCACCATCCGGGATGCGGTCCATCACAGCCTTCATGCCGATTTCGTGCATCTCATACGCATCGATAATGTCACAGCCATGTGCCTTGGCGTCCTCGACTTCACCTCGACGGGCACTGCCGATACCCCGCATACCAATCTGTACGATGGGGCCGAACCAATCCAGTTCCGCCGCGCGGCGAATGGGACTCGAGTATCCATCAGGCTCCCCGTTAATCTCGTCGCGCCAATCCAGATGTGCATCCACGTGGACAAGAGTGACGGTTTCTCCGACTTCTTCAAGCGCGCGAAAGACTGGTATGGGAATACCATGATCACCGCCTATACTGATTAGCGTAGCTCTTGATTTGAAAATCTTTCGTGCAGCCGCTTCGGCTCTGCGATAGTGCTCGGCATGGTCGGACATGTCCGCCGTTACATTGCCACAATCAACAACTTTAATTTCCCGGTCATCCAGCAACGGGCCACCCAGGTCAAAATCATAGTGGCTTTTTATGTAGTCGACGTCTTCACATGCCTGGCGCAGGGCATCTGGTGCACGGCTTTGATCATTTGCCATAAAATCCGGTGAATAGGGCATTCCAAATGGAATGCCGAGAATTGCTACATCCGCATCCAGTTCGTCGAGATTCAGTTCCAGCGGGAAATCCAGGAATGTCCGCGGTGCTCCAGCAGGAGCGGTCGTCAGTTTCTTTGTGCTCATTGTAAGTTTCCTATATCTAAGTGGAGGCTTCAAATGTTTGATAGGCTTCGGCTACCTGGACCCCTGTGGCAAACCAGACATCGTCAAAGCTTCTCATGTGTTCAAGAAATCGACGCATCAACAGGGTTCTGCTCGGGCGGCCGATGAGTTGGGGGTGCAATGTGATGTTGACCAGCCCACCCCATTCCCGGAGAACGTCGAACTCGGTTGTCCAAACGTCGAGAATTTGGTCATTGGGCATAATCGTGGGTTGAAGGTCAAAACTGAAGTATGTGATCGCGGAGTCGTCCAAATTCCAATGAAATGGCAACTCGATAGGCCCATTACTGCCGTCTGGCAAAACATGGCGATAAGGGTACACGTCGTCCAGAAAACCACTATTGTACAAGAACCCGCGATCCTGAACCAACGCCAGGGTCTTTTCACTGGATGTGGCTGCCGGCGCACGATACCCCTTTGGAACCACGCCCACGGAATTCTTTAACGCTTCCAGGCCCCGGTCCATCTCCTCTATCTCTCCTGCCGGGTCTTCCGGATCGATCCATGCATGCATATGACCATGGTGTCCAACTTCGTGCCCGTCCTTCAGTACGAGTTCAATGGCGCCCGGATGGTGTTCCGCTGTCCAGCCTGGCACGTAAAAGCTGGCTGGCACTTCAAAATCTCTCAAAATTTCAAGTGCTTTGTGAATGCCACGTCGTGGCCCATAACCGCCTTGTGAAAGAACGGAAGGTTTGCGCATTGCAGTAGCATCTTCAGAAAACCACATGGATTCAGCATCAAAGTCAAAAGTAACCATGACACCGCATTGATAACCGTCAGGCCATTTCATGAATTCTTCGTTTTCCATTTGTCGTCCCTTCGTTCCCATATCCTCTTAGTGAGATTCCAACGCAACCAAATTGCACTGAGGACATACAATGTTGACAGGAGTTCAATAGAGATAGAAGCTATATATTCTATAGTTATTTTAGATATTCTAAACAAGGTGGCGCCATGCTTGATCAAAAAGACCTTAAATGTCTTATCGAAATCATTGATGAGGGTGGATTTGAAGCTGGTGCAAAGGTGCTCAACCTCACTACCGGCGCTGTCTCGCAACGAATCAGGCGGCTGGAAAGCATGGTCGGCATGCAATTGGTTGTGAGAGGAAGGCCTCCACATTTGACGGAAACGGGTGAACAGATCATGAGCTTTGCCCGCCGAATATGGTTGTTGCAAAATGAGATGGACAGGTCGATAGCGTTGGACAGAGATCCACGAGCGACGATTCCTGTGGCCGTCAATCATGACTCGCTCGCTTGTTGGTTCCTTGAAGCGGTCAAGAGTTTTACCAAAGAAGTGGGGCTGTTCGTCGATGTTAAGACGAGCAACAGTGAGGAAACCCACGAATTGTTTGTCGCGGGACACGTGCTCGCGACCGTGACGTCCAATCCGAAACCCGTCCCGGGATGCAAGGTCCGCTACATTGGGACCATTCAGTACATGGCTGTGTGTTCGCAAGATTTTGCAGCGACATATTTTCCGTCTGGCGTCGACGCAAATTCACTGAGAAATGCGCCAGCGGTGTATTATGACAGGCAGGATAGTGTCTCCAGTCCTTTGCTTAAGGCATATGGACTGAACCCAAACAATGTCCAACGGCACTACTTGCCCGGGACTGCTGAATTGTACCGTGCTACGGCGATAGGAATGGGGTGGAGTACCATGCCAGTTCCCTATCTGGAAATGCATTCAAATGCGCCGCAGTTTATCACTCTTCAACCCGCATCGATACCGGTCAAGCTTTACTGGAAAACGTGGGACATGACATCGAAAGAGATCGCAACGCTTGATTCACATGTCGTGCAAACCGCAAAACGATTGTTGGTAGATAGCTGAGGGGCGTTAGCCGCCAGTTTCATCACCACCGCCTAAACCAGAATTTACCGCCCACCCGTCATGCGTTGCGGTTGCAGACCGCCGGTGGCGTCGGCGATGGTGTCCACGTAGGCACGCACGCAGGCGTCCATGCCTATGACCAGGGCGTCGACGGTGAGGGCGTGCCCGATGGAGACTTCTTCCACGTAAGGTATCGCCCCCAAGAACTTGGGCAGGTTATCCAGATTGAGGTCATGACCGGCGTTGATGCCGAGACCGGCGTCCCGCATGGCGCTGGCGGCGCGGGCAAAACCGTCGATGGACTGTGTCGCGCGGCCTTCCATGAAGGCATGGTGATAGGGACCCGTGTATAGTTCGATCCGGTCGGCACCCACGTCGCGGGCGGGTCCCGCCATGGCCGGGTCATCGTCAACGAACAGAGCAAGTCGGGCGCCCGTTTCTTTCAGGCGGGAGATCACCTGTCGAAGCTGGTTTTCATGACGGGGAATATCCCAGCCATGGTCCGACGTGCTCTGTTCCGGGGAATCGGGCACCAGTGTTACCTGTTCGGGGCGAACTTCTTCGACCAGTGCCATAAAATCGTCTGTGGGATAGCCTTCAATGTTGAACTCTACGCGTCCGGCGAAATCGCGCTTTAACATGTTGCCAAGCTCACGCACATCTGTCTTGCGAATATGCCGCTCGTCCGGCCGGGGATGTACCGTTATGCCCCCGGCACCCGCCGCAATGGCAATGCGCGCTATATCCGGAATGCTGGGATACGTCAGATCCCGTTGATTGCGCAACAGGGCGACCTTGTTCAGATTAACGCTGAGGACCGTCATTACAGCCTCCCGAGAAAATTCCATATTGTGCGCACGAGCGAAACGCATTATCAAATTGTTATAGTAACAATTTGACTTGCAATCCCTAGAATATACCTATAATTGTTCTGCTATTACGGTCAATAACTATATTGTGTGTATAACAATGTGGATGCCAGAAGCCCTTGATCCGGACATCTCGATTTATCGCGCCATCGCGGAGCGGCTGCGCATGGACATGGCAGCCGGTACCCTGAAGCCCGGTACGCGTTTGCCCACCGTGCGTAATCTGGCCTATGACATGGGTATCAACATGGGTACCGTCTACCGGGCGTATACGCTGGCTGAACAGCAGGGGCTTGTATCCAAGGAGCTCGGCCGTGGCACCTTCGTTCGTGACATCACCGGCGACGGCCAGAACCTTGTTTCACCCAACGCCGCAGCGGATGAAACGGGCCCTGTGGACCTGACCCGTAACGAGCCGCCGTTTGTACCGCTGGACGCCATGTTACGTCAGTCACTGGCCGATATCAGTCGCGACAGCCCGCTGGATGGCATGCTGGAATACGGCCACAGTCAGGGCCTTGCCCGGCACCGGGAAGTATTGGCCCGCTGGATGCACCAGTCCCAGGGTTTTGATGCTGATCCGGATCGGCTGGTCATCACCGGCGGCGCGCAACAGGGCCTGACCATTGCCCTGGGTGCGTTAACCAATCCCGGCGAGATCGTGCTGGTTGAGGAGTTATCCTATCCGGGTGTGCGTAATCTGGCCCGGTTTTTCGGACTGGACCTGAAGTCGGTGCAACTTGACGGGGAAGGGATCATTGCCGAAGACCTGGACCGGGTCTGCAAGGAAACCGGTGCCCGTGTGCTCTACTGTATGCCCCATGCGCAAAATCCGACAACCGCAACCATGGGTGCTGCGCGCCGGGCCGAGATTGCGGCTGTGGCCCAACGTCATGGTCTGATGGTTATCGAGGATGACGTTAATGCCCACGATGACCGCAATCATAGCCACGAAGATACAAACGCGGAACGCTGGGCACCACTGGCATCCGAAATGCCGGACAGCGTCGTCTATATTTCGAGCCTGTCCAAGATCATCGCGCCGGGCCTGAGGGTCGGCATGATCGCCGCGCCACCGTCGGTATTCGACGAGGTGCTGGCCGCCAGTCAGACAACGAGCTGGATGGCCCCGCCGCTGATGGCGGAACTGGCGTGCCTCTGGATACGAAACGGTACGGCCCGTGATCTGGTCATCCATCGGTCCGGCATAACGGCGGCGTTGCAAAAAACAGCGGCGGATGTCCTGGCCGAGGTGCCGTACCATTGGCATCCGGCCAATACGCACCTGTGGATTCCACTGCCACCACCGTGGTCGTCGCGGGAGTTTGTGGAAACGGCACAGGCACGTGGTGTGCAGGTGTCACCATCAACCCAGTTTGCCATCGACCCGGCGACGGTAAAGCCGGGTATACGGGCGTGTCTCAGCGAAATGCCCGATGCACGATTACGCCGCGCGCTGGGCACAGTTGCCGAACTGTACTTTGAACCGCCACGGCCCCAGGCATTCAGAATGTAATCTGCTGGTTCGCCATCAGGTTGCGTCGTGATCCGCGTAGTGGTGATATAGTTTGTTGATGATGCGCCAGCGGCCTTCGTGTTTCAGCAGACTGAGATAATCCGTGAACCACATACCGGCGTACTTGTTGGTGATCCTGGCAACGGCCGTGTCGCCGGTTATGTCGACCGCGTTGATGGTATTTCGATAATCAGCATCGTCCAGGTCACGTCCGCCTGCCGTGTCTGTTACCGCCGCGATGAACCTGTCCACGGATGCCCAGCGCAGATCGCCTTTCAGGTGTCCGATGACAAAACAGTCCGGGTGGAACACATGCCGCAGCTTGTCTTCGTCGCCCCGCACCATGCCATCATAGTAGCTGTCCACAATGGCGGAAATGTCCGACAACTCACTCATGAGGCACCGTGATCCACAATGTGATGGAACATCTTGTTGATAATAACCCAGCGTCCATCAAGTTTCAGCAGACCCAGGTAATCGGTGAACCACAGGCCGAAATAGTTATTGGTGACTTTCGCCACGGCGGTATCGCCGGTGACATCGATTGCGTTGATATCACAATGATAGTTGCCATCCTCGCGACTCACGTTCTCAGGCGCGGTACTCCTGACGTCATCTATGAAGGCGTCCAGGGAGGCCCACTCAAGATTTCCATCGAAGTTACCGACAACAAAGCTATCGGGATGAAATGCCCTGCGGAGTTTATCCTCGTCCGCCAGTGCCATGCCGTCGTAGTACAGGTCTACAAGCTGCGTTATTTCGGCGATTTCACGGGCGTTGCCTGACATGGGATTTCAGCCTGTACGTTCGTTTGTTCCGGCAAACATCATAGCTACGATTTGCCGTGTGCGGCATAAAACTCGTCAGCGCGATCAAAGTAGGCCTGCTGGATGGTATCTAAATCAGCCTCCCGTATCATGTTTCGCACCGCGACGGATCGCTCGTCCGCATCAATGTCCAGATGATCAGCCTCGATGCCGTCGAAGCTGTTGTTGGCAATGGCGTCCGGTGATGTCATGTCCACCTGCAGGTCAGCCGTCATATCCGTGGTGATGAAACCGGCATAGATTCCATGCACGTCTGTACCCTGAGTGCGTAACTCATACCGCAGGCTCTGGGTCAGTGACATGGCGGCTGCCTTGCTCACACAATAGGTGCCAAATGGCGCAAATCCGTGATGACTGGCGACCGACAGCATATTGGCGATGGCTCCACCGCCTGTGGTTTTGAGTACAGGTGCAAAGGCCAGACACATGCGCGCGATGCCCAGCAGATTGACATCCAGCTCGTGGCGCAGCGGTGTCAGACTGCCGGCTTCCATCAGGCCCTGTTGTTCAAGCACGCCCGCGTTGTTAATCACGAGTGTGACATCGTCAGCGGTCTGCGCAGCATCGGCAACGGACGGATCGCTTGTAACATCCAGTGGCACGGGGACAACCCGGTCGCCATGGGTATCGACAAGTGGTTGTACTGACGAAGGATCACGCGCCCCGGCGTATACTTTTGTGGCACCGCGCTGGATCAGGCAATCTACAAAGGCCTTGCCCAGGCCACGGTTGGCACCGGTGACAAGCGCGATGGAGCCCTCAATCCGCAAACCTAGAGTTCCATTTCCAGTGCCCGCATATAGACGGCCATAATTTCATCCTGTTCGCGCCGGTCGGCTGTATCCATTTTGCGCAGACGAATGATGTGGCGCATGACCTTGATGTCAAATCCAGAGCCTTTGGCTTCCGAAAAAACTTCCCGAACGTCATCAGCCAATGCCTTTTTTTCTTCCTCAAGCCGCTCGATCCGTTCGATAAAGGTTTTTAGTCGATCTGCCGCTACGCCGCCTACGTCAGCCATTATTCACGCGCTCCTGTCAAAATCTGAAAATCCGGGACCTGAATGGTTCGGGTCAATACGCCGTAAATCTAACTTTGGTGCGGCGCACCCGCAAGGCCTCAACACCGCCTAGGAGACCCTGCCTGGGGATAACTTTTTCTTCAGGTGAGCGCGCAATTGCGCCCATGTGCCTTTGGGTGCCTCCATGGCGACCAGACCCATGGCAACCAGGGCGACCCCTCCCCACTGAGCCGGGCTCAGGCGTTCGCCAAACAGGGCGGCTGCCAGCAGGATCGTGGCGATGGGTTCCAGAAATGACAGCATGGATGCTCGTGATCCACCGACCAGTCGGGCGGCACCGAGAAACGACACGTAGGCTGTGACATAGGCAAAACCGTTACCGATGCCGGTGGCCCAGCCCAGCCCGGTCGTGGGCAACTGCAGCGAGCCGGTCGCCGCCAACAAAACGGAAAACAGAACCAGAGACCAAAGCGCCAGATGAAAATTCGTCGTAATTCCTCCAACCTGATCATTGATGCGCACCATGGAAATCAGAAGGGTCGTCGCAAACAGCGCAGAAACCCCCGACAGTGCAACACCTGTCAGTGACACATTTGCCAGATCAACGGACAGGGCAAACGCCAGCCCGACGAAAGCGGCAGCGCCCCAGAATACCCTGAAGTTGGTGAGCAGCGAGACGCCGGTGAAATGATAGTAGAATGCGACAATCAGCGGGTGGGCGAAAATGATCAGGACAGACAGACTGATATCCAGATAATTGATGGCCTCATACCAGGTCCAGGTCATCAGTGCCGCTGACAAACTGGCCAGGGCTGCTGTCCAGAACAGACTGGCAGGAATTCGGAACACGCCGCCCGTTGCCGCCAGGTACATGCCAAGCAGGATAACGCCGGTCAGGGATCGCAGAAACAGTACGGTTTCCGAGTTGCTGCCTTCCTGATAGGTCAGTTTGGCCGAATTGGGCATGATCGCAACGGCACTTGCGCACAACAACATCAGCAGCGCTGCGACGATGGAATCGCGCGTTGATGGTTGCAACGGTGCGCTACTCATGCAGTGTCAGGCCGGGTTGTCTTGATCAGCATATCAACCACGGCATGCAACGCACCATCCTGATCGGCACCGCCGTCAATTGCAGCCAGATAGGTCTGACGTTGCTGGTGCGCACTCGTGCCGCGTTCCAGGATTGTCCGAATATGTGAGATTTCTTTCTCACAGCCGGCTTCCGCAGCGTCTTCGGCTGTCAGTTCCAGCAGTTCTTCAACCAGTGTGTTGACGGGCACGAGTTCACTCTTGCCAAAATCGATCAACGGTTCGTCGATGCCATAACGCTGGGCACGCCAGCGATTTTCCGCCACCAGCATGTTGGAATACAGTCGCCAGCGCTGGTTATTACCCTTCAGCCGATACAGCATGCGCAGGATGCACATGAACAGGGCACCAATGGCGACCGCGTCGTCTACGTCGGTGCACACGTCACAGATACGCATTTCCAGGGTTGGATACCGGTCACTGGGCCGCAGGTCCCACCAGATCTTGGTGGCGTCCTGCAGAATACCAGCCTGCACCAGCACATCCACATGCCGTTTGTAGTCCACATAGGTTTCGAACTGTTCAGGCAGGCCCGTGCGGGGCAACTCGGTAAAAATACTGAGTCGGTAACTGGCCAGTCCGGTATCGTTTTTCTGCCAGAAAGGTGACGAGGTGGAGAGCGCCAGCAGATGCGGCAGGAAGTAGGTGGCCTGATTCATCAAATCCATGCGCAGTTCATCGTCGTCGCCCAGACCTACATGAACATGCATGCCACTGATCAGTAACCGCCGAACCACGGTCTGCAAATCGTTGGCAATATCGTTGTAGCGGGAATCATCCGTATGCTGTGCTTCCTGCCAGCGCGAGATCGGATGGGTGGCAGCGGCAATGGGGGCAAATCCATACTTTTCCGACACGTCCGCCACGGTTGAGCGCAGGTGCACCAGATGTTCGCGGGCCTCAGCCGGGGATGTACAGACGGGCGTGCCAATCTCGATCTGCGACGCCATAAACTCGTGGCCGACCTGCCCGCCGAGTTTCTGTTCGCATTCTTCAAACAATGCGTCCGGTGGCGCAGCAGCTTCGCGCGTTTCCATGTTTACCAGATGGTATTCTTCTTCGATACCCATCGTGAATGGTGGTTTGGCAGCCATCAGGTCCTCCTGTCTGTCAGAACCGCTGGACGCTGAACATGTCATCGCGACGCATAATCTGGTGCATGGCACTGGCCAGAATCTGGGCCCAACGCTCCTGACCGTCCGCATCGACCACCTGATCCTGACGAATCTCGATCACACCATTGGCGATGCCCGGTGATGTGCCGTGCGCATCAATCGTATAGGCGGCCTCAAGCCCGGAATACGGTTCGTTGTCGCCGATATTCAGACCCTGTTCCCGGAGAATCTCCATCATGGGCTCGCCGATGCGTGGATCCCGGCTATAGAGTACACCGGCATCCCATGGACGTTCCTGGGTACCAAAATTCGGCGTAAAGCTGTGCACGGAAAACAGTACGGGCGGCACACCCTCGGTACGCCACCTGTGGCCGATTTCCGTGGAAATGGCCTGATGATAGGGCCAGAACAGGGCGTCGATACGTTTCAGGGCGTCGCGTTCCGACAGTCGCTCATTCCCGGGAATGGCCGTACTGTCGCTGACTTCACCGATCGATTCCGGATGTCCCAGCGGCCTGTTGCAGTCGATGACCAGACGCGAGTAGTTATGCACAATGGCGGTCGCGTCCAGCAACTCGGACAGACGCAGTGTCACGGCACGGGCACCGATATCATAGGCAATATGCCGTTCTTTGTTGGCGTCCGATATGCCGAGATCGCCCAGTGAATTTGGTACTGCCCGACCTGCATGATCACATATCAACACCAGATGGGCCGAGCCCTCGTCATTGATCTGTTCATACGCAGGTGGATCATCCGGTCCCAGCAAGGGCGCATTTTCGTCTGCTGATGTCATGTTGCCGTCCATGCGGCACTATAACCGCCCTGTACAGGAAATCGAGCGTTTCTGACGGCGTCTACGCATTGGTGGACAAACCGGCAATCTCGCTGCAACGTGCTGAGAGAACTGCCAAAACAAACCCGGGAAAAGGCCCTGACATGACTGAACCGGCTATCAAGGCGGATGTCTCGCGTCGCGGTTTCGCCATGGGCATCATGGTGCTGGGTTCCGTTGCCATCAGTTTTGCCGGCGTTCTGGTGCGCAACATCGAGGCGGCGGATGCCTGGCAGATCAATTTTTATCGCGCCGCATCGCTGGTCATTGTGATCTCGTTCATCCTGATGCTGCAGTATCGCCGCGAAACCATATCGCGGGTGCGTCAGGTGGGCAGGCCCGGATTGCTGGGCGGCACTTTGCTGGCGGTGGCGGGAATCTCCTATCTGCAGTCCATCATGAACACCACGGTAGCGAACACGTTGTTCATGCTTAGTGCTATTCCGTTTATTACGGCTCTGCTGGCGTGGTGGATCATGAAGGAACGTCCGCGCCGGGAAACCATGATCACTATTTTTGTGGCCGCGGCCGGGGTCGCTGTAATGCTCGCGGACGGATTCGGTGTTGGGTCAGTTTATGGCAATCTCATGGGCTTACTGACGGCGTTTTGTTTTTCCGGGTTCGCGGTCATCGTGCGCAAGTACCGTGATGTGGATATGCTGCCCACAATTGTTATCTCGAGCGCCATCATCCTGCTGGTTTCCTACGCAGCCAGATACGATGACCTGGCCATATCGCTGCAAGACATGGTTCTGTGTTTTATCTGGGGCGCGGTTTTGTCCGGCATAGCTAACTGGTTGTTTATTATTGCCTCACGCTACCTGATCGCAGCCGAAGTAACGCTGTTCATGATGCTGGAATTTTCGCTGGGACCGATATGGGTATGGCTGTTTGTGGGCGAGATTCCCACAGACATGACCGTGATCGGCGGTGCCATGGTGATCGGTGCCGTCGCCTGCCGCTCCGCCCTTCAACTGACGGCATTGCGAAGCCCCAAACCACCCGTTGATCCGGCGTTGCCTCATTAGTTTGAAACAGCATCGGCAAAATGGTTCCTGCAGACAGTAGTAAAGGCCTCTGCCATGCGGGTGGGGCGGGTTCCCGCCATGCGCGCGAGAACGACCTGGGCCTGGGGAACGTTGTCACTGAGCGGCACGGTGATGATCCGCTTGCCATCGTACGTCAGATCACCGGCGGGACGGGTCACCAGAATGGAATACCCGAACCCGTTTCCGACCAGACTGCGCACCGTTTCAAAGGATGGCGATCGATACCGGATGTTGGGCTCGAAACCCAGATGGATAAACAGCGTGGTGAAGTACCGGGAGGACGGCTGCATATCCAGCAGGATCATGGGCTCGTTGATCATTTCTTCCAGGCTCAGGGATTTTCGATTGGCGAACCTGTGACCCTCGGGTAACAGAACATAGGGTGGAAAGTCCGCGAGTGGTTCCATTTCAAGATTGCCCGGCAGGTCTGCACTGTAGACTACGGCCAGTTCGAACTGACCTGACTCAAGGCCATTCACCAGATCGTTCTGCATGACTTCAACCAGTCTGATCTCGGCTTCCGGATAGGCGTCGTGAAAGTTCTTGATCAGTCGCGGCATGTAGAACGACGCAATCGTCAGAAAACAACCAACACCAAACGGACCGGCCACGTCATCGCCCGCCCGGGCGGCACTGTTCAGGACGTCACCGGCGTGACCCAGCAGGGCGCGCATCTCCACCGCCATGCGTTGACCCGCAGGTGTCAGCGATACCCCTTGTGCGTGATGGCGGATAAACAATTGCACACCCAGCACGTCTTCCAGCTTGGCAACGGCGCTTGATACGCTGGGCTGTGCCACATTCAGCGACAGTGCCGCACCGGCGATGGAGCCGTGATCCGCCGCGGCGATGAAGTAGGAGGCCTGTCGCAAGGTATAATTAATCAATAAAATCTATCCAATTCAAAGATAAATAATATTTTATCTTTGTAGCATTTTGCCCTGATAATGCCAAGCTTCAACACCACGACCATAAACCACAACGTGATCTCCCCACAGGAGGGAACTGAGATGATCCGCACCGGCGAACAATACAAAGAATCAATCCGCGATGGCCGTCAGGTCTATATCGATGGTGAAAAGGTCAGGGACGTGACCACGCATCCGATGATCAGACCCGTGGTGGATATCAAGGCGCGCATGTATGACATGGCGCATGAGAAGGAAACAGCCGACCTCATGGCCTATGAGGAAGATGGTGAAAAGTTCGCGATCGGATTGAAACTTCCCTATAGCCAGGAAGACTGGTGGAAGAAACGTCGCTCCACCGACCGCCTGTTTGAGGAAGTGAACGGTGTTGTAACCCGGGTCGGGGACGAAACGGTTGGTGAAATGTGGTCGCTGTACGATGGGCAGGATGTGCTCAACGAGGTCGACCCCCAGTTCTCTGAAAATATCAAACGGCACATCGACAAGGTCATTAAAGAGGACCCTTTTCATGTGTCTGCCAACACCGATCCAAAAGGCGACCGGTCCAAGGCACCGCAGGATCAGGATCCGGACATGCTGCTGCATGTCATCAAGGAAACTGATCAGGGTATTGTTGTGCGCGGTGCCAAGTACGAAACAGCGGCTGCGTACGCCAATCAGGCCTTCACCAAACCGACCATCGCCAACTGGGGCAACGAGGAGTTGTCCGATTATGCGGTCGGCTTCATCTGTGATCTGAATTCACCCGGTATCAAGATCATTTGCCGGACCGGTTTCGCCGGACGCCGCCCGGTCGAGGACTACCCGCTCGCCAATCGATTTGACGAGGTCGATGCGCTGGTTATTTTCGACAACGTTCTGATCCCGTGGGAGAACGTTCTGTTCTATCGGCACACCAAGGCCGCCACGTTCATCCGCGCGACCCTGCACCGTTATTCGGCCTTTGCCTTTGTGCAGCGTAATCTGAAGTTTGCCGACATGATGATCGGTGCGGCGTTGTTCAATGTTCGCCAGACCGGCCTCGAACGACAGCAGGCCGTGCAGGAGAAACTGGCGACGCTGGCAACCTATCGCGAGGGCATCAACGCCCATCTGACGGCTTCCATCGCACTGGCGGAAAAAAGCCCGGGCGGCTTGCTCATGCCCAATCAATCCCTCTTGTATACCGGCCGGGTTCATGCCTGCAGCCAGACCCATGAAATGATGCATCTGGCGCGCGAGCTTTGTGGCGGGCAGATATGTGTCACGCCCGACGCGGCCACGTTTGCCGGTGAAGAAACCAGTGAGTGGCTGGAGAAATTCTATTCTATCAACGAGGACTGGGTTTCCGCAGACCGGCGTAAACTTCTGGCTTTCGCCCGCGACCTGTTGAACTCAGATTACGCAGGTCATCGCCTGACGTTCCAGCTTTTTGCCCAGTCACCGCCGTTTGCGCATCTGGGTGCCGTCTACCGGAACTTTAACTGGAACGGTCCGCTGCGGTTTGTCAAAAAAGCCGCCCGTCTTTCTGGCAATGTGCATGAGGACGAATTGGCCGGACATCAGGACAGTACAGTGGACAAATGGTTCGCCAGCAATTCACCCGTGAAACAACCAGATTCGAAATGAGCGCGGCTCACTAACAACATCGTTTTTACAGGAGACTACCACCATGGTGCATACACGCATTCGCCCCTTCAATACAAAAGACACTTACCCGGAACAGGACCTGGACAACGACTTGTGCCAGGCCGTCGTGGCTAAAGGCGCGACGGTGTTCGTGCGCGGTCAAATCGCCCAGGATCTGGACACCCGGGAAAGCCTTCATGTGGGCGACGCCGGAAAACAAACGGCCAAAGCCATGTCCAATATCAAGATGTTATTGGAAGAGTCCGGCAGCGAAATGGCCCATGTGTGCCGCATCGTCGTCTATCTGACCGATATCCGGTACCGGGATGCCGTGTACAAGGAGATGGGCAAGTGGCTGAAGGGCGTTTTCCCCGTTTCAACAGGTCTCGTTGTTCCGGCACTGGCCCGACCTGAGTGGGTCGTGGAGATCGAGGCAACTGCTGTAATCCCGGACTAAATCCGGCACCATTTGGAGAATTACCATGCAGGCAACGAATACAGCCGCCGCATTGAATGATCTGGTCGGCGCACTCGCCGTGAACGCCAGCAAACCGTTTGAGCAGGCACTTGCCATGCCACCGGGTGTCTATTCATCACAGGAATTCCTGGGTTTTGAAGAAGCCGCCGTGTTTCAGAAAGAGTGGCTGTGCGTGGGGCGCGCCGAAACCATTCCCGAAGCAGGCGATTATGTAACTTTCGACATTCTAGACGAACCATTGGTCGTCATACGGGGAAATGATGGTGAGGTGCGGGCGTTTTCCAACATCTGCCTGCACCGCATGTCGCGTCTTCTGGAAGGGCGTGGCAACGCCAAACGCATCGTATGTCCGTATCATGCCTGGACCTACGGGTTGGGTGGCGAACTGATGGGTGCGCCCCATATGGACAAGAGTGAATGTTTTAACAAAAGGGACTATCAGCTCCCGACAGCCCGGGCTCAGGTCTGGCAGGGCTGGATATATGTGACACTGAATATGGACGCGCCTGACCTGGACCAGCATCTGGCCCAGTTGGGTGAACAGGTTACCAATCGGTACGCCATGGAAAACTATGTTGAGCTGTTCCGCGAAGAACACGTCTGGAATACCAACTGGAAAATTCTGGCCGAGAATTTCATGGAGAGTTATCACCTGTTCCGGCTTCATGCGGCAACTGTCGGACCGCATTCCAATATCGATGAAATGGAGTGCCCGCCGGGTGGTGATGCCTTCAATTATCACTGGATAACCAAAGAATCATCGCTGGCCATCGGCAATGCCCATCCGGACAATGCCCATCTGGAAGGGGACTGGCGCAAGACAACTGCGTTGATCTGTGCCTATCCGGGCCATCTGATCACACTGACACCGGGATACTTCTGGTATCTGTGCCTGCAGCCGCGCGGCGTGGGTCAGGTTCACATCATCTACGGCGGCGGGTTTGCACCCGAGTACGTGAACGACCCCGACGCGGATCAAATGGCGCAGGATTTGAAAACGCTGCTGGATGAAGTCAACGAAGAGGACCGCATTGGTGTGGAAAATGTCTATCGTGGGACACGGGGAAAGCTGGCTCGCAACGGACATTTGTCCCATCTGGAACGGCCAAACTTTGAGTTCGGCCAGTATCTGGCCCGAAAGATCGCACACGTATAGTGGCGTAAAGCGGGCAAAGAAAAGGGCACACCGTTGGGGTGTGCCCTGATCTGTCAAAATAGATTGAGTGACTTACATGTCTTCGGGATCAATTCCCGGGACTTCTGTAAGGCCGGCAAGCTGCTTCCAGTTCACCGGATATGCCGCGTAGAAGATCGTGCATTCCTGATCGGCTTCATACTTCACGTGCTGATCCTTGGGCGCAAACATCATGTCGCCGGGCTCCAGCTCATAGCCGACGCCTTCAACAACAAGGCGGAATGTGCCTTCGAAACAATAGATCAGTTCGTCACAGGGCAGATCGAAGGGAATGGATACGTTGTTCAGAAAGTTAATCCCGCCAGCCATGCTTTCGCTGTTTTTGACAGTCACGAACGGCTTGATATAGGTGCCGTTTTCGCCGAGGTTATCCTTGCGGTGACGGATGTCGGCCATACGAAATACTTTAGGTGTTTTGTCCATAATCTATTCTCCAAAAAATATGTTCAGATCGGATTCGCGTGAAGCGAATGGATTTTGGCGAGCAATCAAACGTCTTTGCTCAGTGACTCGTTCAGTTCGATTTTGTATCCGTCAGGATCTTCAATGAAGGCAAGCATGCGGGTGCCGTTTTTCATGGGCCCGGCGGGGCGCACGATGTTGACACCTTCGGCCGCCAGATAATCACAGGCGGCTGTGACATCCGGAACCATGATGGCCAGATGGCCCCAGGCATTACCCTTGTCGTAGTCGTCTGCCTGATCCCAGTTGTAGGTAATCTCGATGCTCGGGTATTCGTCCTCGGGGCCGAAACCGACAAATACATTGGTGAAACCGCCGTCAGGATATTCTGTGTTACGCAGAACCTCCATGCCGAGAATGCGGGAATAGAAATCCAGCGACTTGTCCAGGTCCTTGACCCGGATCATGGTGTGATCAAGCTTGAAGCCTGCATTGCCTTGGTTCGTGGTGCTCATCGTATTCTTCACTCCTGCAAATCATGAGAGAACTATCAATCTCTCCGGTATTTGTAATCTCTTTATGTCTATTGCACAGCCTGGAAGACAAGCTCCTGGAAGCTCCGTACGCTGGTTTCCCATTGGGGTGACAGAACACCACCCTCTGAGGCAATGGTGGCTGCCCGACCCTGATGCATGCGTTCGCACATTTCGTGATCTTCCTTATGCACATCCCACCAGAGTTTCATCAGTTCGTCGGCTTCCTTCTCGCTGGCCTCAACGCCATCTGTTTTGTAGATGGCCCTGTACTGGCGGGTCTTGCCTGATGCGGTTGGCAGATTGACATAGGCACCCAACTGGTCGGGAAAATATCGTCCAAGAATGAAATTGGGAAACAGTGTCAGATATCGCGAACTGACGTTCAGGGTTCCGGCGCGTCCTTCCGCGCCATCGCGGTCAATGTCGACGGCACTGCCGAGACACTTTCCGTCCATCACCACGTAGTGGTCCTGTAACGGCTGGTCCGTTGTACCCTTGTGGACAACCGGAACATGGTACGGTTCGATGAAGTTCTCCATCAGGAACTTCCAGTTGGTATCCACTTCACCGAAGTCGAGCACGCCCACCAGTTTCAGGTCGTCCAGATCAATGCCTTCAATACGAGACTCCAGCGGCGCAACATGGTCGGAAAGTGGACCGGCATTTCCATTGAGATTGACAAACACCCAGTGTCCCCACGTGCCGCAGGGTACCGGAACCAGGCCATAGTCCTCGAAGTTGAAACCGTCGGGCTTCTGATTGTCGATACCACCAAAATGTGGAGCGGCCCGCAGTTGCCCTTTAAGATCATAGGACCATGCGTGATAGGGACATTTGAGCAGGCGGCCGACGTTTTTGGGTTCATCAACCAGTTTCATACAGCGGTGACGGCATACGTTCTGGAAAGCGCCAATTTCGCCGGTTTCATTGCGTACCAGAACCACGGGCCGACCGGCGACCTCTACAGGTTTGGCGTCACCTGCCTTGGGAATGTCGTGCGCATAAGCGACACACATCCATGAATTCGGGAACAGTTTGTCCTGTTCAAGCTGGAAGAAGTCGTCGTTGGTATAAGCGAAAGCCGGTAATCCCCGGGCAAGAGGGCCTGGATTTTCGAATGTGTCAATTTGCCCCTTGCTGGCAATTTCGTGTAAGGACACGCTCATCTCAATGTTCTCCGGTCATCAAGGTTGCGATAGTTACGCGGAAAATCTGACCTGTTCGTCCTGTCTACATGGCACAGATTGTCCACGCGGTGTGATCAATTTCGGACCGTATTCTCAATACTTCGCATTAACAACACATATTTAATGAGCATTAACAAAATTTACACGCAGGAAACATGAAAAATTGTCCACGTGGCATTGTGATCACAGAAAATAGATGAAATATTAGGAGCGGACAACAGTGATTATATGTTTTTATACATTACGTTAACTGTGATCACACATGTAGTTTGAGGTCAAAAATGGACAAACAAAAGAGCATTGATGTGTATCTGGAAGGCTGGCGGGTCGGCGACCCGTCTTTGAGTTACGGTGCGACCGCCAGCGACTTTACCTATGATGATCCGAACACCGGGATCATCCCGCGTGACTCGTTTGTCGGGTTTTTCAATGACTTCATGCAGGCCGCGGCAGACATGAAGGATGAACCGGTATCGGACCCGTTTTTGCATTATCGCGATGTGATCATGGACAAAAGCAATCCGACCTGGACTGTCTGGTGCTGGTGGCATGCAGCCGGAACAACGCTGCAAGGCTGCGCCCTCATAAAAGTAGGCGATGCTGGCGTATTGTCGGAACAGATCGCCTATTACACCAGATTGCCTGCTGAAGCGTAACGATTGTTAAATGCAGAAGACGACGGGATTTCGCAATACTTGTATGGAATGGAGTCCGGTTTTGCATCAAAAGCGGTTGTTCAGCGCTTGAATTGACCACGTTCGCAACAGCCTCAACCATAAGCGGAAATGGATGGATCACAGCGACTGAAGGCAGGCACGGTTACACTACCGACGGTAAGTGAAGGGTCATACGAGAGTGATTACTCTATCCAGTCCCGTTCTCTGTAGTATTTAGCCGCACCATCATGAAGCGGTGCGGAAAGCGAGTCTCTAACCATCTCGCGCTCGTCCAAATACTTGAAGGCTGGATGTAGTTTTTTGAAGGCACGGAAATTATCGAACACTGATTTGACCACATGATAGACTGTGGACTCAGGCGTTTCCGAAGATGTCACGAAGGTCGCACCAACACCAAAGGTAGCGGTATCATGGCGATTACCTCGATACATACCGCCAGGGATCGTCGCATGGCGATAGAATGAATTTTCCGCAACTAACTTGTCAATGGCCGCGCCAGACACTTCCACCAATACCCCGTCACACTTGGTGATGGCTTCATTGGTGAAATTACTAGGGTGCCCTACCAGCCACATCGTAGCGTCAATTTTGTTGTCACATAAAGCATCAAGCCCCTGCGCCGACCTCATCCGCATCGCCGCCTTGAGGTCTAGTTGAGAATAACCCAAAGCGCCCCACATGATTTTCCACATGGAGTGCGTACCAGACCCAGAGTTTCCAATGTTGACCCGTTTGCCTACCAGATCATCGACCGTTTGGATGTGGGCGTCAGCCCGCGCGATGATAGTCACGGGCTCAGCGTGAACTGAGAAGATCGAACGAAGTTCGGTATGCGGACCGGCTGCGATGAAATCCTGTCTTACGGTTCCTGTATAGGCGCGGTATTGCCAATCGGACTGAGCGATGCCCATGTCAAGGTTACCCGCGCGGATCGTTGTCAAGTTGTCGATAGAACCTTTCGTCGATTCTGCCGAACAACGTACGCCGTGTTTGCTGCGGTTCTTGTTGACGAGGCGGCAGATTGCGCCGCCAGTCGGATAATACACACCAGTAAGCCCGCCAGTTCCAATGGTAACAAATGTGTCTTCTGGACGGGGTTCGGTTTGGCTCTCACTAGTTGTCTGGCATCCTCCCAACAGTATGGCCACTAGAACGACAAATGCGCCTGAAAACTTACTCATTGCCTACTGACTCCATTCCCAAAGTTCTGCAAACGATAAGTTGCTGATGTCGGCGCGTCAACACTCCAGGCGATAGCTACGTCAATGACCCATTTTGAACGATTCGGGTCATTCTCGGACTTCATTAGTGAGCAGAAATACTGT
>JAJFID010000153.1 GCA_021775325.1 Rhodospirillales bacterium | reverse complement strand
TGGTTTCCTCGACCGCATCCTGCCATTCTTCCTGAGTCATCTCCTCTTCTTCGATGAAGTAATCCTCGCTGCCGATGAGGCGGTTGACCACGCCGCGAAACCCCTGTTTCGACGGGTCAACGGCGGGTGGCGCAGGTTCTTCCTGCTGTGTTGTCATTTCCAGCCATGTCATTTGCCATCGTTCCCACAACATCAGGCCCTGAGCCCGGTCAGCAAACGCATCTGAAAGATACTGTGACCACGTTGTACTTGATTTAGCGGCCATCTTGCCGATCGTCACCTCACTGGCCTCAATAAATGCCGGCACAATACGATCATGGAGGACCTGCTCAAATCTCTTGGCGAATGCGGGTGACAGGATAAACGGGAGCTTTCCAGCGACGGTGTTATTACTGAGTGACGCGTCCTGCAAGGCGCTCAGATTCCTCAGAACGGACGAAATGATGATACGGTCGAAATACTCTTCTGCCGAAGCACCTCCGACATCGTCTGTAACATTACTGAGATCAACATCATTGTCTTCATCAGACTGGACAACATCGTCGTCCTCGCCGGGTGTCTGGGATCCCTTTCCGGAAACAGTGATATTAATGTCATCGGGTAATCGGTCCTCGTGGCTCCCGACGTTGTCATCGGCACCACTGTCGACGGAAGCTGCCTTTGCCCTGGCAGCGCGGGTCTTGGCGGCCCGTTTAATGCGGTCTTCCTTGAGCCTGTGGAGTACCTGGATAATTTTGATTTTAACGTCCGCAATGGTCGCAGCCGGTGATTTTTGTGCCTTCTGCGCCGTCGTCAGAATGTCGTTCACGAGATTGGCAAAAACAGCCCGGCGTTCGGCATCGCCTTCATCGCCGCGGCTGAACAGTGTTTCAAGAATGAGCTGAACGCTCCGTTTCAGTTCACCTGCGGAATGGGCATGTTGCACTGATTCCACCAGGCCTGTGCCGGGTGCATCAAAGACGCTGTTCCAATCCACAGCACCGTCTGCCATCGTGGGGATCGGCAGGTTACTCATGCGGCGCGCCCATAACTTAGGTAGCGGAATTTTGTCGTGTAATTCATTATGCGTACATCTGTCTGGGTGGCGATTAACGAATAATAAGAACCAAACTAGGGGGTGCTCAAGGACAATTCAGTGACCTCGCGCACACGATGTTACAATTCTGCAGGCGAATTGATTTCGCACATGAAATCCTCGAACTTTCCGGCGGAATTCTGCTGTATATCTGCCGCGTATTCCAGTTCCAAAGTCAGGTTTTCTGCGCTGCCTGGCAAACTTAGCCGGGACAAAAGATGATCGCGTACGGATTTCTCCTCAACGGGCGTCAGCGGGCGTTCCGGTACAATCCGGACCCGGAATGCGTCCTCACCTAGCTGGGTAATCTGATGTTGAATGACAGGGGCGAAAGCCCTCAGACTCCGGTTGCCAATTGAAACCCAAACACGGCTGCCATTGGGCAGGGTCATTCTGTTGCGCGAACGCCCGAGAATTCGTTTGAGCGTTGGCAAACCGCGGCCGCAGGGGCAGGGTGGCCCGACGATGGCGTAGTCATCCAATGCATAGCGCAACAGGGGCATGGCAAAATTATGCATAGGCGTCACGACAACCTGTCCGATCTCGCCCGGACGGCTGGGGTTGCCGGCTTCGTCCAGCACCTCCACCAATGCACTTTCGGCCATCACGTGATAATGGTCATGCTCCGGGCATTGCAACGCAATAACACCGGCTTCCTGCGCAACGTAGGTATCCTGGATGGATAATCCGAGCACTTCGTGCGCCAGCGTCCGGACGTCATCAGGTAAAGGTTCACCTGTGGTTGTTATGGCTCTCAGATCAGGCAGCCCCATGTCGCCACGTTGACAGGTCAGGATCAGGTTTCTGAGATTTGAAGGGTAGGTCTGTAGAAGTCCTATCCGAGTGTCTTTTAGCCACGCAATTTGCCCCTCAGGCGGAATGGCCACGTCAAAATAACGAGACGGTCCGCTCACAAAACCAGTCATCCAGCTTTGATATGCGTCCTCGTCAGCCTGTCTGAGTTGCTCGTCACTGAGTCGAACGATACTGCCTGTTGGCATGGCCGGATCATAGGCATGCCACACACTGTTGCGTACGGTGTTGGCATGAAGGTGAATGTTGGAGACGTTTGCCGCCTTGGTGCGCAAAGGTTTTGACGTTGCACCTGATGTCACGATGTCGCGTATTTTACCGTGCGAGGTTGACGGATTGGATGATTCCAGTTGGGCAGAAAATGATCCAACATCGCTGCGTGTCAGGACGGGAATTTGCGTCCATATTTCCGATGTAAGTGCCTTGTCGAGCTGAAAGAGATCGGGCGATAGCCGTTCCCGATAATACGGAACCGTCGCCAGACAATGAGACAGCAGTGCTCGCAACTGGGCAAACTGGCGGATTTGCAGATCGGCGGGTGACAGGTTTTGTGTGCGTTGCAGTTGATTGACGAGGAGCAGGACGGGTGCCTCGCCCGGCATGGGCACGCGTGGCCATTGCAGCCCGTTATCGCGGGTACGAATCATCGGTGAAGGTGCCATGGCGCCCCCTGGGCAAATAGAACAGGTGTACGAATATACCCTATTGCGCCGGCCCCCGGGCAAAAAGTCGTGAGAGTCGTGGGCTGCGGGGTGTTACCAGTGCCGAACCGACAATCGTCAATGCCAGGGCCGCCCAGATATAGACGGAATGTCGCTCACCAAACAGGATCATGCCCCATGCCACACCCGCAATTGTGATGATGTAAGCCGACTGGCTGGCGAACACAGGACCGGAAGTTCGGATAACATAGAGCAGACAGGTAAACGCCAGACCGCTAACGATGCCCGCTCCCGTAGCAGACCATTGTAACCGACCCCACGTCTCAAACACACCAATGGGATCAGCGAACAGAAGCGCTGTTGGCACGAGAAAAATTACAGCACCCATTTGCCGCCCATAACTCAATTGAAGGGATGAGATGCCAGGCGGACGCATGCCACCGGCATAGGTGTTCTCGGCAGACATGCAAACGCTGGCCAGCAGCGCGAGCAGGACCCAGGGTGTCAAATCAGGTGACGGCAACGCTGCGTCGGGCACGATCAGCAGGGCCATGGCAAGGAGGCCAATGACGACACCGAAAAATCGCACCATACTGCCTTGCTCGACCCGGAAAACGACGGACAATACATAGGTAAACAAGGGCATGCTGGCAAATGCTATGGCGACGATTCCGGCGGGCAGGTAGATCGCGCACCAGAACAGCATCATGGCCGGAAATGCCACGCCGGAAATGCCACAGAACATGCTGAAGGTAATTACACTGGGTCGAGGAATTGAAGGTCGGAAACGAAATGCGCCGATGATCAGCAACATGCTGCTGCTGACGCAGACCTGCCACAATGCCAGCGTGATGGGGTGTCCGCCTGATGTCGCCGCCATCTTCGAGAAAGAAATTGCCAGGCCCCATCCGATTCCCATGGACAACAGCAGAACATAAGCCATGACACCAATTTTATGTGGCTGTTGAGCCCGGTTGTTGGTGTCGTTGGTCATGATTTCATGTCGTCTATTGGGTCTCGTCCCCGTTGAGGCTGAGATGCCACAACAGACCGACGAGAGAACCCTTGATACAGGGCAGCAAAGAGAAGGTCATGATCAGGGTCAGTGGTATCCACACCAGGAAGTGCAGCCACTCGGGCGGGTGGTACCATTGCTCTGCCATGACGGCCAGTGGAATCACCACGTGCCCGACCACAACGATCGTGAAATACGCCGGAATATCGTCAGCACGAATATGGCCCAGTTGTTCCGAGCAGGTGTGGCATGTTTCAACGGGTTTCAGATAGCTGCGGAACAATCGTCCGGTACCACACTGGGGGCAGCGGCGGCGAAACCCGCGTGTCAGGATCGTCATTAATGATGATTTGGCCGGCGTGTTCATGGTCATATGATCTCTCTGTCTGTACCCGTCAAACACTGCGCCTGTGGTGACAGCTATTGACGACAGGGTCAATCCAAATCGCGCGATTCTCCATGCATCCGGGGCATGGCTGGGACGTGTAACGTTCATGGGTTGGCGAATGGCCCGGATATCCCTATATTCCGCGCAATTGAAACTCGAGCGCAAGAGCCTTTAGCCATGAATTCACTGGGCATAGACAAGGATCCGGCAGATACACGCGTGGTGGTCGCCATGTCAGGTGGTGTGGACAGTTCGACCACAGCCGGACTGCTGGCAGAGCAGGGTTATGATGTGGTTGGTGTCACGTTACAACTCTATGATCACGGAGTCGCTATCGAACGTGCCAATACCTGCTGTGCGGGCCGCGACATTCAGGATGCCCGTCGCGTGGCTGAGAGTATCGGAATGCCGCATTATGTACTCGTCTATGAAAGCCGGTTCCGCGAGCAGGTCATGGAAGAGTTCGCGGACGCCTATGTGAATGGCGAGACGCCGGTGCCGTGCATTACCTGTAATCAGACCGTGAAGTTCCGCGACCTGCTGGCGACCGCCAAAGACCTGGGAGCGGAGGCGTTGGCAACCGGGCACTACATCCGCCGGGAAATGGGCGCGAGTGGCCGGGCTGAGATGTACAGAGGCGTGGATGCCGGTAAGGATCAGAGTTATTTCCTGTTCGCGACAACCAGCGAACAACTGGAGTTTTTGCGGTTCCCGCTTGGCGCCATGGATAAAGCGGAGACCCGCGCCCACGCTGAGCGACTACAGCTTGGCGTGGCGGAAAAAGCCGAAAGCCAGGATCTCTGTTTTGTGCCCGATGGCAATTATGCCCGCATCGTCGAACGCCTTCGTCCGGGTGCCTGCGATCCGGGTGATATCGTGCACACAGACGGGCGTGTTCTTGGCCAACACGACGGCATCATCAATTATACCGTTGGCCAGCGTAAAGGTCTGGGTGTGGCTGTGGGCGAGCCGTTATATGTGGTAAGCGTGGACGCCGAAACCCGGCAGGTCACGGTTGGCAGCCACGACGATATTCTTGAGCGGTACGTGTCTGTGCGTGATGTGAACTGGATTGGCGGTGGTGAGGGTGTTTCACCCGACGGCATACGTATGAGCGTCAAATTACGATCAACCCAGATGCCAGCGATAGCGACGGTTTACGGCAAACCAAATGGTCATGCCGAAGTCATCCTGGATGAAGCCGAAGCCGGTATTTCACCCGGACAGGCCTGCGTCTTTTATGACGGCGAACGGGTCATGGGCGGCGGCTGGATCATGCGGCGCTGATAACCGGAACGCTCTAGACCTTGTCCAGGGCCTCCAACAGTTTCTCTTCTTCACCCGGATGCATGTTGATCGTCTGTGCGGCGTAGGGGAATTTTTTACCTGTCACTTCCGACTGAAATTCCTGCAGTGCCGCCACACGCTCGTCATAGAGCTGCTGATGCAATGGCGCGAGATTCCTGAACGCATGGGCATGTTTTGGTGCATTGGGGTCTTCACCGCAGATGTCCGCCATAAACAGGAAGATCACGTCGCCTGCGTTCCCCGAGCCCAGAGAAAACGTCACGATGGAGGTCTTGTCGTTGAGCAGGTTCAAGGTTTCTTCGGCGACGCACTCGATTTCCACGGCAAAACAACCGGCGTCCTCATACCGCTTGAATGTGCGGTAAATCTCCACGGCTTCGTCAGCGGTGCGCCCGAATGCGCGCAGCCCGCCGTACCAGGTGCTGAAGGAGGGTACCAGACCCATATGGGCCTGTACCGGGATGTTTTCTTTTGCCAGCATTTCAACCACGTCATAACTGCGATTGGTGAAAAACATGTCCACGCCAAGCTCCATGCAGCGTATGGCTTCTCGCAGGATATCATCCGGTGTGGCGTGATCGGCCCAGTTGATGCCCGTTCCGGCAAAATGAGTAGGGGCAATCTCCCGCGCCAGTTCAATTTGATCAACCCACACCGTCAACGTGTCGATGCCCGCGTCAACGCAGGCCTGAATTTCTGTGGCATTGGACGGATTGCACATGGTCAGGCGCTTGCCGGAACCCTTGAGTGCTTTCAAGTCGGCGGCGGTATAGTTTCTCACCGCCGGTTTGCGACCAAATGTGTAGATGTTTTTCATGTACTTACTGTCCTGATTAGCCACACCGGAAATGGCGAATGCCTCTGGATAAACGCCGAGTATCACTGGTTCGGTCAACGCAAATCAAACAATATATATAGCATCTGAGCATAAGCTGTACTAATGATGAACTGATCATTTGGGGAGCATTCTATGGCGTACAAGAAAATTCCATCGCTCAACTGGCTGCGCGTTTTCGAAGCGGCGGCGCAGACAGAGAGTTTTTCGGCGGCTGCCAGCATCCTGAACATGAGTCCGTCTGCTGTCAGTCAGCAAATCAGCGCGCTGGAACACCATCTGGATAAGAAGCTCTTTCTGCGCAAAGCCAAGAGCGTGAGTTTGACGGAAAACGGATATCTGTTCCTGCCGACTGTACGTGAGGCACTGTCGTCCATCGAGACCAACGCGGCTATGTTGTTCGGTCTGGACCGGGATCAGCAGTTGAGTGTCTCGGCGACGACGATATTTGCGACAAGTTGGCTGGCACCCAGAATAACGGAATTCCAGGCGTTGTATCCCGAAGTTAGTCTCAGCATCACCTGTGATGAGCAGGCACTGAACGCGATCCACAGCCCGGCAGATATCGTCATTTCATTTGAATCATCTGCCTGGACCGGTGATGAGGCCACCGCGTTGTTTTCAGAAACACTCTATCCCGTGGCGTTACCCCATGTCGCATCCACCATCCAGCACCTGTCTGATCTGAACCAGCATCGCCTGATCGACGTGGCGGGCCATCGGCAGTCATGGCGTCTGATTCTGGGCGGAACGGGTGATGCTGGTGAAAATCAACGACCGTACTCCGTTGTTTCCAATACCAACCTGGCATTTTGCATGGCAGCCTCGGGCGGCGGTATTGCGCTCGCACGCACACCGGCAACGGACTGGTTGGCGGAGCAGCACGGACTGACAACCTGTCTTCCGGACATGCAGATTCGCGGTGAGGGGTCTTATTTTCTGACCGTTCGCCCATCCCGGCAACGACGTGACATCGCGACAGCGTTCCGGGATTGGATCATGGAAGAGGTGCGTCAGTACAAGAATTAGTTTTACTAACTCTAAGGTCGTATTTTCATCGTTTGTCAATTGCAAACGTGTGGTGCAATTCTTGAGGTAACAACGGAGCATTGCCCATGTCCCATACGGCAGATACAACAGGAGAGAACCTTTCCCGCGATGAAGCCGGGGAACAGGCGAACCCGCGCCAGTCCAGACAGCGCTGGAACTATATGCCGCCCGACGTTCCCATCACCCAGGCACCCTATTGTGAATGGCCGATCCGGCCTATGGTGTGCCTCCGGTATTTGGTTACGTCCTGGATGCCGCAAAATGACCGCATATATTATCTTTTGGCGGCCATTGGTATCTGGACATGGTTTACACCGTCGCTTGATCGCACGGCGACATTTCAATTCGACTGGATGGCCGAAATCTGGTTGCGGAACTTCACGCTGGTGCTGACCATTGCCGGCGGCATGCACCTGTGGTTCTTTACGTTGCGCAAGCAGGACGAGGCTCTGCGTTACGATGCGCGCCCGCTGGCCAAAAAGTCCAGAGTCTTTCATTTCGGTGATCAGGTCTGGGACAACATGTTCTGGACCCTGGCGTCCTCTGTTCTGGTCGGCACGCTGTGGGAATGCCTGTTGTTGTGGGCTTACGCCAACGGTCATGCCACGATGATGACGTTCGCCGACAGTCCGGTATGGTTTGTTGGCCTCTTGATCCTGATCCCGTTCTGGTCCGGCATTCATTTCTACTGGTTCCACCGGTTGTTCCATGTTGAGCCGTTGTACAAATGGTTCCATTCCTGGCACCACAAGAACATCAATACAGGTCCATGGTCCGGCCATGCCATGCACCCGGTTGAACACATCGGCCTGTATTCCGATGCTGCGTTGTACTTCCTCGTTGCCAGCCATCCGGTACATCTCATCTTCAATCTCATGCTGCACACCATCGCCGGGCCGGTGTCACACTGCGGTTATGACAAGCTTCGGATTGGTGGCACCAGCATCCAGACCGGTGATTTCATGCACCAGTTACACCACCGCTTTTTCGACTGCAATTACGGCACCTACGAAAGCCCGTGGGACAAGGTGTTTGGCAGCTTCCACGATGGTACACCGGAAGGCGACGCGTTGATCACAGAACGCCGTCGTCAATTGCAGGTGAGTGCAGCTCGTCCTGCGGAATAGCCCGAGACCGGGTCTGTATCATCGGTGATTTCCCCTGTAGTATCGCCGTAAATTCGAGTGAGCGGGAACCTGACGTGAAGAATCCGGAAAAAGATGTGGCCATGCGGGCATTGGCTAATGGCGCGGCAGACGCCTATAACGCAGGCGATTTCGATACGGTTCACAGGCTATTGGAACAGGTGATCGAAACTTATCTGCATGATCCTGATTTCGGCGGTTCTGATGTGGGGATCATGGACATCATGATTGTCATGCTCGAAGGGATGGATGACTTTCCGCGGGTCATTGAAGTGATCCGTCGGATGTCACAGATCATCGATGAAGCACCCTTCAGGTTCGGATTGCGGTATTTCAGGTCCCTGACGGGCAGTGGATTCCATGCGAAACTCAATGACTTTGCCCCTCGCATGAACCGTGCAGACAAGGGCCGGCACGTCCTGATCGCCTGTATTCAGAAGACCGGGTCAACGTTTTTGCAAACAGCCATGATGATGATCGCGGATTGTGCCGGGCCTAAACTCGGCCTCAGCTATGCCAACGAAGAAAATACCATGCATCCGGAAACGGTTGTATCGTTGGCGGCAACTAACTTCGTCGCCCAGGAGCATTGCCGCGCAACCCCACAAAATCTGGCGATTGCCCAGGGGTTTGATATGAACGTTGTTGTTCTGACGCGCAACATCTTCGACAGTCTGGTCAGCCTTCGCGACATGTTGGCGGGCGATACCCACGGTAGTGTGGCGGCACTGTTTCAGGATGATATGAAAGACATGGACGAGGAAACACAACTGGACGCGGTGATTACCCGGTGGGCGCACTGGCAACTGGATTTCTATACATCCTGGGTGCGCGCCGAGCGGGATGGTTTGATTGCCTGCCAGTTCTGGAGTTACGAAGACATTATGTATGACAAGGTTGCTGCCGTGCAGGAAATTTGCCGACAGGCTGGTATCAAGGCGTCGCCCGAGCATATCCGTGCCTGTGTTGAGACTGTAGATGGAAACAAGGAACTCAGTCGAAAAAACGTCGGCATCTCGGGTCGGGGCCGTAAACTCATGAACGAGCGTCAAATCAGCTCTATTCAGGTTATGACTCGGTTCTATCCGGACATAGACTTCACGCCACTTGGGCTGTAACCCCTCTATGGCGTAACCGGCGCAGTTGCCGGGTCTCTGAATTCACCACCCGTATCTGCCGTGTGTTCGAGGATTTCCTGTGCTTTGGCGGCCTCCTGCTGACGGTTCCACATGGCGGCGTAGGCACCATCCTTGCCAAGCAGGTCCTGATGGGTGCCGCGTTCAGATATGGTGCCGGAATCCAGGACAATGATTTCGTCTGCATCCACCACAGTGGACAGCCGATGGGCGATGACCACCGT
>JAJFID010000152.1 GCA_021775325.1 Rhodospirillales bacterium | reverse complement strand
ACGCTGTTCCTGGACGAGATAGGCGATATGCCACCGGAGGCCCAAACCCGCCTTTTACGTGTTCTGCAGGAAGGCGAGTTTTCATCCATTGGAGGTCGCACGCCCCAGAAAACCGATGCCCGCATTATTGCCGCCACCCATCGTGACCTGCGGCAATTGATCGCGGAGGGACAATTTAGAGAAGATCTGTATTTCCGGCTCAACGTTGTCCCGCTTGGTATCCCGCCATTGCGGGATCGAATTGACGATATTCCCGAACTGGCAAGCTTCTTTCTGAAAAAAGCCAGCAGTAAGGCCCACTTGCCAGAGAAACAACTGTCTGAAAAAGCTGCCCGTCAATTGAAACGCCACAACTGGCCTGGCAATGTCCGCGAGCTCGAGAACCTGATGCAACGCCTGACCGTGCTGGTGAACGAGGACATCATTCAGCCTGATATGATTGAATCCGAAATGGACGCCAGAGCTGATTCACCGGCCCTGACCGCGAATGCTGGCGGACTGCAGGGGTCAGCAGAACGCCACATCAGTGACTATTTTAGGGCCCATCGCGGCAAATTGCCGGCATCAGGCCTGCATGAGCGAATTCTTCGTGAAGTCGAGAAACCCTTGATTTCGCTTACACTGGAGGCTACCGGTGGAAATCAGATAAAGGCCGCATCAGTTCTGGGCCTCAACCGCAATACCTTACGCAAGAAGATCAGAGACCTGGGAATCGATGTTGTCAGGGGTAAGAAATGACCGCCTCCAGCCACAACACAACAGAGGCCAAGGCCCTCAATACACCCCACATGCAGGGGGGAAGTCGAACGCTCGGATGGCTATTTCGAGCCATGAATAGCCGTAAGGTTGCCTATCTTATAGCACTTGCGGCTATCGTTTCCGGTATCGGTACGGCTGTTACGATGACCGGGGCCGACTATGATCTGCAGACCGTGGCTTATTTGCTGTATGTGGATGTGGTGTTGCTGTTGTTGCTGGCCAGTCTGGTAATGGCCAAATTTGCCGCCGTCTGGATGGAACGCAAAAGACAGGACGCCGGGGCAGGCCTCCACACGCAACTGGTGTTGCTGTTCAGTCTCATCGCCGTTACCCCGGCAGTTCTCGTCGCCATATTTGCTGCCATCTTTCTGAATGTCGGGTTGCAAGGCTGGTTCAGCGACAGAGTCCGTACAGCGGTCGAAGATTCTGCCCAGGTTGCGACAGCATATCTTTACGAGCATCAACAGAACATCCGATCAGAAGCATTTGCTATCGCAAACGACCTTAACCGACAGGCGGCGAAACTGGCGGCAAATCCGGTGAACTTCAACCGGTATCTGTCCGCACAGGCCGAGATCCGTGGCATTCATGAAGCAATCGTGACAGACCGGGATGGCGGCATTCTGGCCAGATCATTGCTGAGTCATGCCCTTGAGTTTGATCTTGCGCCCGACTGGGCATTTGACAAAGCCGACGCGGGCGAGATCGTTGTTCTGACCAGTGATCAGGATGATCGTGTCAGGGCTGTGATGCGTCTAAATCAGTTTGTCGGGGTTTATCTGCTGATTGGGCGATTTGTGGACGCACGTGTCATCGACCACATCGAGCGGGTTGAGAAGGGCATAGCCCAGTACAAACGTATCGAAGAAAAACGCGGTGGTCTGCAGATAACTTTCGTGGCGCTGTTCGTCGTTGTCGCTTTACTCATGCTGTTGGCGGCCGCATGGGTTGGTCTTACGGTAGCAACTAATTTCGCGAATCCGATCAGTCGATTGATTTCAGCGGCCACGCAAATAGGTGATGGCAATCTTGATGTGAATGTACCGGAACAGACCAACCTGCCGGAACTGGATACGTTAATGCGTGCATTCAATGCCATGACCCAGCAGCTCGGTTCGCAACAGAAAGGGCTGCTTGATGCTAACCGTGAACTGGACGAACGCCGTCAGTTTACAGAAACCGTGCTCGCTGGAGTTTCTGCCGGCGTTATTGGCCTGGATGCACAGGCGCGAATTCATCTGCATAACCGATCCGCATCCGATCTCCTGAAAATTTCGCTTCAAACCATGACAGGGCAACCAATTTCAGAAGTTGTGCCTGAAATGACAAATCTGGTGAATGACGCAATCGCGCGCCCCAATCGCCAGCACGAAGATGAGTTGCAAGTTAATCGTGATGGCCACGCATATACGTTGTTGATGCGTATATCTGCCGAACTACTCGAAACCGGGGAAGTGATCGGTTATGTCGTAACATTCGATGACATCACAGCACTTCAGTCTGCCCAGCGTCAGGCGGCGTGGGCAGACGTTGCGCGGCGAATTGCCCACGAGATAAAAAATCCACTGACGCCAATTCAGCTTTCGGCAGAGCGACTTAAAAGAAAGTACCTGAAGGAAGTGTCTACGGATCCTGACGTGTTCGAAAGTTGCACTGACACAATCATACGGCAGGTCGCTGATATTGGCCGCATGGTTGATGAATTCTCATCATTTGCCCGAATGCCCGAGCCCCAGTTTCTGGTTGAAAACATCGAAAGCATCTGTGCCGACGCCGTATTCCTGGAAGGTAACCGGAACAGCGAAATCGATGTCGCTTTCACGGCTCCGGATCAGGACATCAAAATGCTGTGCGACAGGCAACAGCTATCGCGTGCGATCATAAATATTATCAAAAATGCGATCGAATCGGTATCGGAACGCCAGTCCCGCGAAGATAACGCGTCGTTCAGCGGGCAAGTCTCCGTGATCCTGACAATCGAACGATCCAGTGACATGGAAAAAATCGTTCTTTGTGTGGAAGACAATGGTATAGGCCTGCCTGATAAAGAAAGAAACCGGCTCACCGAACCGTACGTAACGACGCGTGCCAAGGGGACAGGTTTGGGACTTGCTATCGTTAAGAAAATTGTCGAAGAACACAACGGTAAGCTCCTGATGGAGGACTCGCCTTCTGGCGGGGCACGGATATCAATGATATTTCAGCCCGAACACGGATAGGCGGTAAGAGCAACAAATGGCACGAGACATTCTGATCGTTGATGATGAAGCGGACATAAGGTCGCTGACGTCCGGTATCCTGAGTGATGAGGGCTACGAAACCCGGTCATCTGCCAACAGCACCGAGGCCCTGACAAGTATTGAGCGTCGTCGTCCCAACCTGGTGCTGCTGGATATCTGGTTGCGCGGTAGCGAACTGGATGGGCTGGAAATTCTGAGTGCCATCAAACGCGACCACCCGGATGTACCCGTGGTGATGATGAGCGGGCACGGCACCATTGAAACTGCTGTTGCCGCGATCAAGGAAGGTGCTTATGACTTCGTTGAAAAACCGTTTCAGGCGCAACAGCTGATCTTTTCGGTGGAACGGGCCTTGGAAGCCGATTACCTGCGTCGTGAAAATGCGGAACTTCGCATGCGG
>JAJFID010000151.1 GCA_021775325.1 Rhodospirillales bacterium | reverse complement strand
GAGCATTCACATTAATATTGTCGCCCGTGAACCAGGCGTTAAACACACCCGTATCCGAAATCTGCAAACCAACCTCGCCCGTGGCATCGTTGGGTGCAAACAGGTTCATGGCGTTTCTGTAGATTCCAAAGGTGTCAGGCTTGAGCCATGTCTCCATTGTAAAGCTGGACGCGATAACGTCAGAACCCAGACTGGCAACGTCTACATAGGCCGCAGATCCATCCAGTTCCAGCACACTGGCAATCGGGCCGACCTGTCCCTGACTGAGAACACCGTTGTGGTCGTTTGCCGTGGAATCCTCGACCGCATCACCGTCGCCGTCATCAAATCGGTAGTTCGCCACAAGATTGGCCGAGTTACTGGCGATCTGTTCATTGTAGTTGTTGGCAATTTCCGTCGCTGTGCGCGCGTCACTCCAGACCCGCACGTCGTCAATCTGACCTTTGAAGAATTGCTGAGTTCCATCGTAAGAGCCGATGAACAGATCGTTGGTAGCCAGGGCTGGCGTCCCGGTAACGTTCGCGCTTTGCACCTCTGCCCCATCGATGTAGAGCTTGAGGGTGCTGCCGTCATACACACCAGCCGCGTGGTGCCATGCGCCATCATTATAGGTGCCTGAGGATGTCAAAGTGTCCGTGCTGATCGTGTTCGTCACGACCCTCATCTTGCCATCGAACATATACAGTGAGTACTGGTTGCCACCGGCCCCCTGCGCCTTGGAAATGATGCGCCCGAAATCAGAACCAGATGTGCCGCTATGCGCAGAGGTCTGGAACCATGCCTCAATTGTCCAGTTGGTATTGTTGAAGGCATTGTTGTGATCGATGCGCACATCATCATTGATGCCATCAAACTGCAGAACGCCGCCATGTACGGCGGTCTCGGAATCTTCCTCTATAGTGACCGTCACCACCTCGGTATCCACGCCGGATGTGGCCCCCGTGGCCCGAACCGAGAACGTTGCCGTTCCCACGTAGTTGTCGGCTGGTGTATAGGTCCAGGCACCTGTGGATGAACTGATGGAAACTGTACCGGAGGACGCACCAAAGGCTGAATACGTGGCGGTACCCTGCACGTCGGAATTGGTCATGGTGCCGGTCGCCGTGCTGCCTTCGGTAATGGTCTTGGTCAGGCCAAAAATACTGGCGTCGCTGGTGACAAGCGACGGGCCGGTCACGGAAGGCGTATCGTTGGTGGCCGTGACCGTGGCATCGCCAACACCAGTACCGTCCTGCGCCACACCACTGTCATCCACATTGTCAATGGTCTTTAGTGTACCTGCATCATCATCATCAAAGGTGTACCAGGCCAGCAACCCCGTGGACGCCGATGTTACGCCATCGTGCATGTTGGCCTGAATTTCGGCTTGTGTGCGCTTGACGTTCCAGACCCGGACGTCATCGATCTGGCCGTTGAAAAATTCCTGCAGGTTGGTGGACTGGGTACCGATGCGGGCACCCGAACCTGCTATGTTGGTGGCACCCAAATCCGTCTTGATGCCATCTGCCTGTCCGTCAATATACAACTGTGCGGTTGCAGTACCGTCGAAGGTCACGGCCACATGGTGCCACTGACCGTCGGTCACGCTTTGGCTGGAGGTCGTCCGACCCGAAATGCCACGAACGGAATAGTTCAGATGACCGCCTGTCTGGTCGACGTAGAAAAAACTCTCCTGATTATTGGTGGCATTGCCGATTGAGAGGATGTCCTGATAGTCGGCGGAGAAGGATGTCTTGATCCACGCTTCGTAGGTAAAGGCGTTGCCGCCTGTGGCCAGATTGGCACCACCACTCAGATTGACGTAATCGCCTGTGCCATCCAGCGTCAGTACCTGATTATTGACGGATGTCAGATCGCGGTTGTTGCTGGTGTAGTCCTTGATGTTATCGGTGCCATCATCGTCAAACCGGTAGTAGGCCTGAAGGTTGGATTCTGAGCCGCTGAGTTGCTGGTCCACGTTGTCGCGGATTTCCGCCGCCGTGCGTACGTCGTTCCAGACCCGCACCTCGTCGATTTTACCGTTGAATTCCACACCTTGACTGAATGAGGTTTTGGCCAGCGGATTACCGCCAATCTCCAGGGTCACATTCTGGCTGCTGGCATTCACGTCAACGGCAAAGTCACCCTGCCCTTTCAGGTCGCCATCAATGTACAGCTTTGCTGTGGTTCCGTCATAGGTCACTGTCACCTGATACCAGGTATCGGCAGAAACAGTTACGTCGCTGATAACATGGGTGCTGGTCGAGCTATTGAATAACGCGAGGCGAATCTCGTTGGAGCTGGTCTTGAACAAATTGATGATATGATTATTGGTCTCGCCATACAAATTGAGGAAATTCTGTTGTGCGCCCAATGCACTGAAATTGACCATGGATTCGATGGTCACGTTATTGGCCGGGGAGCTAAACGTCGTGGTTCCCAAATCGGCAGAAAGGCGGTCATAGGCCTGGCCTGTGAACTGTGCCGCCGTACCGGCCACATTGACCGACTGCTCATCGACGTTACCGACCGTCACGGTCACTGTCTGTGCTTCGGCACCGGCTGCAAGCACCGTAAAGGTATCCGTGCCCACAAAATTCGCGTTGGGCGTGTAGGACCAGCGTCCCGAGGAGGCATCAACAATTGCGGTACCGTTACTGGCAGCACCCGAGACCGAGAACTGCGAGGACTGCGCCTCGAACTGGCCTTCCACCGTATCGTTTTCGACCATAGTGACAGATGGCCCCTGAATGGTCGGTGCCGTATCGACGCGGGTCGGATCGCCACCCGCCGTGCCCGTATTGTCACCGCCTGCACTGTCCACCACATTGCCGGATGCGGCATCGAAGTGATAGTTGAGCAGCAGATTGTCACCCGTTGTATCGATGCGCTGGTTGTAGTTATCGGTGATTTCCTGCGCCGTGCGAACGTCATCCCACAAACGTACTTCATCCAGCTTGCCCACATAATTCTGGCCCGTCAGCGAACCGCCCAGCAGGAAGTTGCCTGAGGCGTTGAGGACTTCTGCAAATTTCTGGGTGGCGACAAGCTCACCATTGCGGAACAGTTGTGCCAGCAACGTATCCTTGTCGAAAGTACCCGCCCAATGGACCCACTCGCCCACACTGCCCGTATCTGTGTAGTTCAGTTCGTTGTTGCTGCCAGTACTGTTAAAACCGAATCGGAAGTTCGTCGCATTGGTAAATCCCGCATGCAGGAAGTTATTGGTTGCTGTCCCCGCAGGTCGCTGGCTCAACATCAGGTCAACGCTGCCATCGGCAGATGCCCGCTGGGACCAGAACTCCCACGAGAAATCCTTGTTGTTCAGATCAACACTGGCCGCTGTCACCGTATCGTTACCATCGAACGCCATGGCCTGACCCAGGGTATTTACAATGCTTGCGCCACCCTGGAGTGTGCCGTCGAGCGTATCGCCAACAGAGCTGAGATTCTGGACCTTGGTGGATTCAGACTGGTCATCAAAATTGTAGTAGGCCACCAGGCTGGAATCACTGGTCGGCGATTCGATGGACTGGTTATAGTTGGTCTCGATTTCATCGGCAGTGCGCACATCGTTCCACACCCGAACCTCGTCAATCAGGCCATCAAGATGATCCGGGGTTCCACGATTATCCCGGCCAATCAACATGTCGAAGGTGTTGGACAGGTCCGCGTTGTTGGCAACCGTACCGGTCGTTGTCACGGTCCCCGCATCGTTGCCATTCACATACAGTTTGATACCGGACGAAGAATCACGAACACCGACGAGATGCACCCACTCGCCCACCGTCAGACCTGTTGCAGCCGCGATAACATGATTGGAACCGTTTGTCTGAACGAGGAACTGTGCTGTTGTTCCGTTGAGCATTCTCAATGCCCAGCCCGGGGTGCTGCCACCGCCCTCGTCTTCGATTTTTGTAACGATTTCCTCTTCGCCCGATGTGGCGGTGACCAGGACCCATGCTTCCACGGAGAAGTTACCGGTGGAGAAGTTGATATTCGTGTTGTGCGCTACAGACACATAATCGTTCGAACCATCCAGGTTCAGAACACCACCATGGACGTTCTGCAAATCGTCCTCGCGCACGGTGACGGTGATGGCTTCGTCATCATTGCGGGTGCCGTCGGTGGCACGCAGCGTAAACGAGTCCGCGCCGGTAAAGGTGCTCGACGCCTTGTATGACCACGCACCGGTACTCTGATTAACCGAGACCACGCCGCCATTTGTCGTGGTGAACGTGGATTGCTGAGCGGACGCTCCATCAAGGACATAGAACTGACCATTGCCCAGCACGTCACTGGCCGTCATCAGGCCGCCGACGGATTCGC
>JAJFID010000016.1 GCA_021775325.1 Rhodospirillales bacterium | reverse complement strand
GGATCATGATCTCCTGGCCCAGCAGGTCACGCCGTTCAACCCAGAACCTGTCGTGCAGCAGGTCCACGTCGGCAACCACAATCAGGTTAGCCGGCTGCACGGAAGTCAGCAGATGTTCAGATTGATTCTCGACACCATCCGGCGGACCGTCCTGAAAAGCCGATTTGACGTCACCACTGATGCGCGCGGCCAGAATTTCAGAGTCTCCGGATGGCACAAAGTCTCGAAACAAGCCGACAACATCCGGCATCTGGCCGAACTGATCCGCGTCCAGTTGCATGCTTCGTGGACCTGTGTAAATCAGAGGATCGACTGTTGCAGATGATCCATCGAGCACCTCAAGAATGCCACTGGTTGCCATATTGATGGCGTCCAGTTCCGCCATCACAGCATCGTCCGTGGCAAAGTTGCCGACAACCAGCGACAGCCATGCCACGTAATCAATGGCAACTGCCTGACCATTCTGGGCAAATGAGACACGCCGGGCATTGTCCAGATCACCGGCAATTGTGCCTGCTGCCATCTGTATACCCCAGGCATTGAGCAGACGGTCGAACTCTGAAACTCCAGGCGTGGTGCCAGGCTGCTGCGATGTCAGAACATCAATTTCGGCGTGGGGATCGACAAATGCAATCGCCCGCCCACCAGCCAGCACAAACTGATCAATGGCGTACATCATGGCGTCCGATAGCCCACGGGGATGCACAATCATTAACAAGTCTACATCCGTGGGTATTTCAGTTTCATCATCAGCCACAAAGCGGGTATCGAAGAACTCCATGACCTGGGTCATAACGGCCAGGGGCTGATTGCTCTGTTGCGTTCCAAGCAGGGGGACAGTCGACAAAATCCCCAGCACCGGTTTATCCGGATTGGCCAGATCATAGACAAGCCGGGTCAGGTCGTACTCCAGGAACTCTTCCCGGTCCTGACTCAGAAACGGGATGACTTCCCGGTCATCTGTGGAATTGCTGGCAGCCAGACCAAAATAGGCTTTATCGCCCGCTTCACTGATGGGGATACCTTGCAGGCCATAGGCTACGGCGCGGTCTTCCGTTTCGGAAAATGGCTCCGGATCAAAGTACTCGAGACTTATTTTGCCCGAAGCCAGGTCCGCGTACTGTTCCAGAATGGCACTAACCCGGTTTTTGTAGATGTTCAGTGTGGGTGCCCGTTCACCGAGTTCCCGGCTGAAAAAGAGACGTACCGTTATGGGTTCATTCAGAGTCCCGAGTATGGAACGCGTGCTTTCGCTGAGTGTGAAAATCCTGTCTTCTGTCAGATCCCACTTCCAGGACCGGGCGACATCACCGACCAGGATATTGACGCTGAAAAACATCAGTACCGCCAGAGCTATGCCGCCGATTGCCATGCGCACACGAAGGATATGAGGGGATACAGGTGCCAAGTCCATTACCCCGCCTTTTTCAGATCAACAACGATAACGTTGATGAACAGCCACAGAGATATCACCGACGCAAAAAACACAACGTCGCTGAACGCGATCACGCCCCGCGTAATACCCAGGTAATGATTCAGAAAACTGATGGATGCGATCGTATCCACCAACAAATCCGGTGCCCATGCCCGAAACAGATCAAGTACAATATCAAGACTGGACAGGGTCAACATGAAACAGGTCGCTGCGGAAACCACAAAGGCAATAACCTGATTGCTGGTCAGGGCTGAAATCGCGCTGCCGATGGCCAGAAAAGCACCGACCATGAGAAAACTCGCCACATAACTCGCGAATATCACGCCGTTGTCAGGGCTGCCCAGAACGTTGACCGTAATCCAGATGGGTGTTGTCGCAAGCAAAGCAACACCACAAAACAGCCAGGCAGCAAGGTACTTACCCACCACTGCCTGAGTTGTTGAAATCGGCAGCGTCATCAGTAACTCGATGGTGCCCGACTTTCTCTCCTCAGCCCACAACCGCATGGCGATTGCCGGCGCCAGCAACAGATACAACCAGGGATGATACGTGAAAAATGACTGCAGGTTCGCCTGACCCAATCCGAAAAAGTCACCCAGATAGAACGCAAAGGCACCGGTTATGGACGCAAATATGACAATGAATACGTAGGCCAGTGGCGAGAAAAAATAGCTGCCCAGTTCGCGGCGCAGGATCAAACCGATGTTAGTCATTTGCTGGAATCTCCACTGGGCTCTCTGCCGGGTTCTCCGTATGAGCCTGGAGAGATTTGCCTGAATCGGCGAGATCGCGGAACGCCTGGTCGAGTGTGCCGCGTTCAACGTAAATTTCCCGCGCTTTGACACCCTTATCGCTGACGATATTTGTTACCGTGGTAAACACGGACTCCCCTCCCTTCGGGGTGATCCGAAGCTGAACCATGCTGGCATCCTGGGCGATCTGTTCCACGTTGCCGATTTCCGGCACGGCGGACAGCGCCACCGTAAGGCTGCCTGATTGCGCGGAATCGACGGTCAGCACCACGGTATTGTGATTGGATGCCCGCGCAGCCAGATCGTCCGGCGTTGTATCCAGCAGCAACTTACCGGCCGCGATAAGAGTCGCCCGCGTACAAACCGCATCAATCTCCTCAAGAATGTGAGTGGAGATGATGATTGCTTTTTCGGAAGCCATAGCGCGGATCAGCGAACGAACATGATGCTTCTGAATGGGGTCCAGGCCATCTGTGGGTTCATCCAGTATCAACACATCGGGGTCGTGAACAATCGCCTGTGCCAGCCCCACGCGACGCTTGAATCCTTTGGACAACGTCTCTATGCGTTGCCCCAGCACATTACCCAGTTCGGTTTGCTCAACCGCACGCGCGATCATGTTATTGCGTTTGGATGCGAGAACACCACGAACACCCGCAACAAATTCGAGAAAACCGCTTACGCTCATGTCGTCGTAGGCTGGTGCACCCTCTGGCAGGTACCCGATCATTCTCTTGGCGGCCATGGGTTGCTCAACCACATCGACACCACATATCTCAGCGGTACCTGCCGTCGGTTCGAGGAAGCCTGCTACCATTTTCATGGTGGTGGATTTGCCGGCACCATTGGGGCCCAGAAATCCAAGGACCTCGCCCCGGCCAATTGTCATGGATATATCGTCAACGGCCACGATGGGGCCGAAATGTTTCGTCAAACCGCTGAGAGCAAGCATTTCTGTCATTCACACAGCCTCATTTCCGAAAGCAAGCATTGATGTATTCGATTGAGTGGAAAATTCAAGTCCCAAACATTCAAAAAGTATTCAGTTCGGCTACTCCAATACCGGCTTCACCGCCACCGCAATACAGAAGCTTGATTTTCCCGCCGTCCAGATACAGACAGGGGTCGCGGAGCTCATTGACGAGCGCGTCCGCCGCGCCATATGCCGATGGCATCAATGGCTCATGTACACCTTCCCATTGCAGCGTTGGCCGCATGATTTCGGTTTGGTCTGAAACTATCCAGTCCGCGGTATCCTTGTTCAGATCAACCCATCCGTAGTAAAGCCGTTCCGGCGCCTCACCCACCTGACTCCAGACCACATGCAATCTGTTGTTGTCGTCGACCAGCACGGCACAGTGACGGCTGTTTTCAGGAAGTAACGTGCCACAGGGCAGGAATGTCTGCAGGCCATCATCAGACCTATGAAGTACGCCGGGCATAGTCAGGCCGTACCATTCTTGCCCGTACGAAAATGCCCTCAGGTACGCTGGTGCCAGGTACCCCGGTACAGCTGAGAAACTTATGCCATCCGTAGACACGGCCAGCCCGGTCATTTGCTCGCCATTGGCGCACAGGCCATGATAGTACATGCGTATCTCGCAATTTTCCGGCATTACATGGACATCCGGCGACGCCATGTGAGCATAGAAAAAAGACTTATCGATTGTCGCCAGACGGTCTTCCGCATTGAGATCAGCGGGAAATCCGGACTGCTCCAGATCAAACACCCCGGCCTGATGAATATGCCACGGTCCCTGAATGTCGTCTGCGTACGCCATGCGAATATAGGTTCCGCGGTGATGCGCAAAATACAGATAATACGTGCCCAATGGATTGCTCACCCAGTCCGGGCACCTGATCAAAGACGGGCCATTGATGTTGGAGCCCACTCGATCATTCATGGACGCATGAATGATGGGCTCTTGTAACAAACGTCTGGCTGAAATGCTCATATCAGGGTCATGGCTTTGCTTGTTTCCAGAATGGTTTCGTACATCTCAGCCAGTAACGCAGGCGTTGTGGTCGTTGTAATCGTATCATCCGGCGTATGAAAGGCTGGCGATACACCTGCCAGAGACAGCATCTGGCAACCGAACCGTGCCCAGTCCTCAGACTCGCCCTGCCAGCAGGCAGGCAGAGACGGATCGCGAGGCGCTGTCAGATCGAGGCCGACATCGCGCAATCGTTCGGCCATGACCGGGAACTGACCATCTGTGACATGGGCAATGGCGCTGAGCCCGTCGCTTGCACAAGGCAGCGTCGCAACACATGAACCCATATGCAGAACCGTGCTTGCGCAATCAATTTTTGCAGACGCCAGATGATGCCGGCACCCCAGATACTGAAATTCGTGACCCGATGCCGCGATCACGACAACAGGCATCCATGCGGACATTTCCTGCGCCAGTTCCAACACCATGGCAATGCCCGTCCCGCGCTCGCCCGCACATGAGAACCAGCCTGATAGCGGTGTCGTAACAATCAACGGCGGGCTGCGGTCACGTTTGCCCAGCGTACCGGTGATCGCCGTGACATGACCGGTGACGACCCGTGCATTCAGTTGGATATGATTATCAGAACCTGCACCAACAGAATTACCAACAAACATGACCGGAAGATCACTTGTCCAATCGGGGCTGGTATTCATGGCGTACACACCGCCGGTGTTTGATCGCGTTTCCACCAACAACCCTGTTGCGCCATCAGTCTGCGCCTGAGATATCAGGCAATCCAGTTCCCGGCGCGCCGCGATTTCGTCGTACCCTGTCAAGTCGATAGTGCCGACGGGCACATCCCGAAGATCGAAATTGCCCGCTGGCCCATAAAACATGGGTAAGCTATCGACCTCGGCACCGTTGATCTCCAACGACCACCGGGCATCGTATCGCGGGAATCTGTAGGTTTGCCTCTCTACGGCCGCGCCCATATGGCGCAGTTGGTCGGCAAACCACTCTGCCGTCGCGTGATCACCATCCGTGCCAGTGCGATGCATGCCGAAATCAGCATACTGACTGACGGTCTCGTACAGGGCCTCGCCCATTTCGTGTTTTCCCTCACCGTTCACGATTTATAGACTAGCGGAGGATCAACCGGAGGAAAACAATGGGAAACCAGAGGGATCCGCGACACGACATATTGTTCGAACCCGTGAAGATCGGGCCTGTGACTGCCAAGAACCGGTTTTACCAGGTTCCACACTGCAGTGGTCTGGGTAATGTACACCCGTCTGCGCACGCTGCCATGCGCGGGGTCAAGGCCGAAGGCGGTTGGGCTGTTGTCTGCCCAGAGGAAACGGGCATACACCCGTCCGGTGATATCATTCCCTCAATCGAGTTGCGGCTTTGGGACGATCATGAAATCCCGGCCTTGTCCCGCATTGTCGATGCCGTCCATGAACATGATGCGCTGGCGGGTGTGGAACTCAATCATAGTGGACCGGAAACACCAAACCTGTATTCACGAGAGGTTCCCATTGGACCGTCTGATCAGGTCATCACCATGGATGCGCCCGTCCAGGCGCGCGCCATGGACAAGACCGATATCCGAAACCTGCGCCGGTGGCACAGGAATGCAGCAAAACGGGCACGCACAGCAGGGTTCGACATTATCTATGTCTACGCGGGCAAGTTTCTCACTTTGCTGACGTTCTTTCTGTCACGCCGATACAACCACCGTACGGATGAGTATGGCGGCAGTCTCGAAAACCGATGCCGCCTGCTGCGTGAGCTTCTGGAAGGTGCCAAGGAAGAGGTCGGCGATACCTGTGGCATTGTCTGCCGCGTCAGTGTGGACGAGTTGATGGGACCAGCAGGCATCCACAAAGAAGAAGCCATGGAGATGATTTCTCTGCTGGATCATCTTCCCGACATGTGGGACCTGACCCTGAGTAGCTGGAGCAACGATTCACAGACGTCACGGTTTTCTGACGAGGCATTTCAGGAACCGTTCGTATCCACCATCAAGGACATATCCAACAAGCCTGTTGTCGGGGTGGGACGTTTTACATCCCCCGATACCATGGTCCGGCAGGTCAGGCAGGGAATTCTGGATATGATCGGGGCGGCCCGGCCATCCATCGCCGATCCGTTCCTGCCCAGAAAAATAGAGGAAGGTCGACTGGACGACATACGCGAATGCATCGGCTGTAATATCTGTGTATCCAGCGAGTATCAGGCGTCTCCCATTATTTGTACCCAGAACCCCACAATCGGCGAAGAGTGGCGGCGCGGCTGGCACCCGGAACATGTCCGGCCTCGTGAAACGGACTCAACGGTGCTGATTATCGGTAGCGGCCCTGCCGGGCTGGAATGTGCGCAAACCCTCGGTAAACGGGGCTATGAGGTCAAACTGGCCGAGGCCGGAACGGAGCCGGGTGGACGGGTAACACGTGAGAGCCGCCTGCCCGGCCTTTCGGAATGGATCAGGGTGCGGGACTACCGAACCCAGCAACTGGTCAAACTGAGCAATGTGGACGTCTACATGGACAGCCAGTTGACAGCAGACGACGTCCTGGACTTCGGGTTCAACCATGTGGTCGTCGCCACCGGCTCGCACTGGCGAACAGACGGCGTCGGACGGGCCAACCCGCAACCGATTCCAGTGCATGATGATGCGGTTGTGCTTTCGCCGGACACCATCATGGGCGGTCAGACAGTATCGGGACATGTCCTGATTTTTGACGATGATCACTATTACCTCGGTGGTGTGATGGCGGAGCTGCTGCATTCACAGGGGTGTCAGGTCACGCTGGTCACGCCAGCAGCGGACGTCTCCAACTGGACCCATAACACCATGGAACAGTACCGCATTCAGCGGAAACTGATGGAACTTGGCATCACCATTATCCCGCATCAGATTGTGTCAGAGGTCAGGGCGGGTTCTGTTCTCACCACCTGCGTGTACACAGACACGGTGCGGGAACATGCGTGTGATGCCACATTGATGGTTACAAGTCGGCGGCCGGAGAATGATTTGTACCACCAACTCATGGCGCGGCAGACAGACTGGCAATCGGCCGACATCCAGTCCGTTCAGATCATCGGCGACGCCAATGCACCGGGAACAATCGCATCCGCCACGTTCGCGGGCAGGCGATATGCGGAAGAACTGGACGCGCCGGATATGGGTGACGCGGTTCCGTTCAAGCGGGAACTTGCTGCGCTAACGTGAGTGTTGCAAAAACGGCCTGTTTATTTCAAAACCGGAAAATCTTCCACCAGTTCGGTGATTTCGCGGCGGAACGGCACACCTTCGATCTCGGGTTCACCAAATTCTCGCGCGTAGCGGTGGCCTGACCACACGGCGGCACCGATGATCGACGGACCATCAGCATCACCAATGCGGGTAACAGACTTGATACCGGCATCCACCCACTCATCTTTGCGTTCCATGAGATCGTTATAGACCTGTAATCGGGGCAGCATGGCAGTCACCAGCACCACGGATTTGGCTTCCATCTGCTCTTCCCGACCGGTGTAGATACAGGCGGTCGTGATCGAACCATCCGAAACGGACCCCAATGTCCGGCACGGTACGATCCTTATACCCAGCTCAATGATGTGAGCCTGAATGACGTTTTGCTCCAGCGAGTTGTGGGTAAAGCTGGAAACGTCGGTCGCGGGCGTCATGAGGGTTACGTCCAGCCCGTCATTGCGAAGTTTTTCGGCCAACACGCCGCCGAGATAGTAACAGTCGTCGTCATAGATCACGACCGGCCCTTGCGGTACGACGCCTTCCAGAATATCGGTCGCAGAATACACATGCGCCCCGTCCGTGCCGGGAACGGGGAAAGACACGCTCCGGCCGATACCGTCGCGACGCCATACGGCACCTGTGGCGATGGCTATATGATCCGCGCCCAGTTCCAGAATGGCGTCCGCGTCCAGCTCGCTGGCCAGATAGGTTTCCACGTTGGTCATGGGCTGGATCTGACCGATCCGGTAGTCCTTGACCCGCCCCCACGCGCTGAGGCCGGGCAAGGCACTTTCCAGCGCCACGCGTCCACCCAGTTCCCCGGTGGATTCTGCCAGAATGACATCAGTACCGCGTTCACCCAGAACGCGGGTCGCCTCCAGCCCGGCGGGGCC
>JAJFID010000150.1 GCA_021775325.1 Rhodospirillales bacterium | reverse complement strand
CTTTGGACCCGGCTTCCGCTGTGACCGAAAACGGAAATCCCAGGTAGGTGAACTGAAAATCAAGCTGACCTTCGCCCTTCTTATGGACGAGTAGACCCTTGCTTTCTATTTCCTGAAATAGATCCCCGGCATGAATACCTTGATCGTCCGGACTGCTCACGGTGCTGTTTCCTGATTCTGTCCCACACCCGTCCCCACGGCGATGCAAGATTGGCGGCTATGTCCTGCAGAGTCAATTATTTCGGCAAAACTGGGTCGATTTTTCGGGATCAAAGTGGCTAGGTAATTAATCATCAAATGACACTCGCTTGTATTCCTGACTTTGGTCAGTATCATCCAATCATTCACTCATATTGATCACGCGTCACGGATAACCAACACCCATGTTGAAATCAGTACTTGTCCCCATAAACCCCGCAGGTTGGCCGTTCATTGCAATATTTGCCGGCATCACGATGCTGCTGTGGTGGGCCGACGAAGGCCTCGGCCTCGTTGGTGTCGTTTTGACGCTGTGGTGTGTCTATTTCTTTCGCGATCCGGAACGGGTTACGCCAACCCGTGAGGGGTTGATCATCTCGCCCGCAGACGGTGTGGTTCAGCTAATCGGTAAAGCCGTTCCGCCGCTGGAACTTGATATGGGAGAAGATGAATGTGACCGGGTTTGCATTTTCATGAATGTGTTTAATGTTCATGTAAACCGCATCCCCATTGACGGCATTATTCGGAAGATTGCCTATCGCCCCGGTCGTTTCATCAATGCATCCCTCGACAAGGCCAGCGTTCACAATGAACGCGAAAGCTATCTGCTTGAAACAGACAGCGGCGCCAGAATTGCCTTTGTGCAGATTGCCGGGCTGGTGGCGCGTCGCATTATTTGTCAGGTCCAGGAAGGGCAACCGGTCGAAGCTGGTCAACGGTTCGGCCTGATACGGTTCGGCAGCCGAGTCGATGTATATTTGCCAAAAGGATCCGTGCCGCTCGTTGTTGAAGGACAGATCGCTATCGCCGGCGAAACAATTATCGCCGACATGAAAGCGAAGAAAACCGAAAAGCAAAGAACAGGACGGACAGGTTGAGACAGAAAGAACGGCTGAGCAATGATTGACCAAACGCCGAACCAAACGCCCAGATCGCGTCGCCCATACAAGGGGCTGTCCTTTAACAGGATGATCCCCAACATCATAACACTGCTGGCGTTGTGCGCAGGCATGTCTGCTATTCGGTTCAGTTTCGAAGGTCGTTGGGAGTTTGCTGCGTTTTCCATCGTGGCGGCGGCTATCCTGGACACCCTGGATGGCCGTGTGGCGCGCTTTCTGAAAGGTGCCAGCAAGTTTGGCGCGGAACTCGACAGCCTGTCAGACTTTATCTCATTCGGCGTGGCACCCGGCATCATGCTTTACCTGTGGGCATTGCAGGACAGCGGTCGTTTTGGCTGGATTCTGGCCCTTGTGTTTGCCGCCTGCATGGCGTTGCGACTGGCCCGGTTTAATACCCTGATGGACGATCCGGACGCGCCGCCATGGAAAGCAAATTTTTTCACCGGCACGCCCGCGCCCGCCGGTGCCGGTCTGGCATTGTTGCCCATGATCCTGTCATTTCTGATCGGTGATGATCTGGTCCGCCGGCCAGAGGTGGTAACTGTTGTCCTGATCCTGACCTCAACTCTGCTGGTCAGCCGCGTGCCCACGTTCTCGTTCAAGCGCCTGAAAGTCCCCGGCCCGTGGGTCATGCCAACGCTGGTGTTGTTTGTGGTCCTGTTGGCCGCGTCGTTCAGCGCGCCGTGGGCCACCCTGACAGGTGTGCTGGTGATCTACATTGTCAGCATGCCGTTCTCCATACGAAAGCATGCCACATTGACCAAGGCATGGTTGGCACTGCACCCTGAACAGACGGTCGCCAAAAGCACGGACACTGACAATCAGTAGTTAGTTAGCTGCGGCACGTTTACGCGAAATTTTTGTCCGAACACGGCCAAACCAGTCAGCCGCTTTTGTCTTCAGCATCAGCGCCGACGGGGTCACCACAAGCGTCAGTACGGTAGCAAACACCAGCCCGAAAACAATCGCCGTTGAAAGCTGTTGCCACCATTGTGTGGATGGTGCACCGACATTGACCTCGCGCGTGACAAAATCAATATTCACACCAAGCACCATCGGCATAAGACCCAGCACGGTTGTTACGGTCGTCAGCAACACAGGCCGCAGGCGTTGAGCGCCTGTTCGCATGATCGCCGTGTAGGCATCTTTCTCGGTCTTGATGAGCCGGTCGTAGGTATCAATCAGCACAATGTTGTTGTTCACCACAATACCGGCTAGGGCGATGACACCAATACCGCTCATAACAATACCAAAGGGCTGTTCCATGATCATCAGGCCGATAAATACGCCGATCGTCGACATCACAACAGCCGACAGGATCAGGAAGGCTGAGTAGAAACTGTTGAACTGTGTAACCAGGATAATCGCCATAATGAACAAGGCCGTCGCAAATGCCTTGCCGAGGAAGGCCTCTGCCTTTTTCTGTTCTTCATCCTCGCCCTTGAACCGGTAATCCACGTCCGGCGACAAAGGATTGGCCTCCAGCCACGCGCTGAGTTCCTGTACCTTCTGATCCGGCAGAACACCTTCAAGCACTTCCGCTTTGATGCTCATGACCCGACGCGAATCCGTGCGGTTGATCGTACCCACGCGCGGCCTTGCAAGCCGTTCCACAAAGTTGCTGATAGGAACCTGGCCCTGTTCCGTGGAAATGCGAATGTTATCCAGTTGATTGATGGTGCGTTCATTGGTGGGGTACCGGGCCCTGATATCAATTTCCTCGTCCGCGTCGTCCGGTCGGTATTCGCCAAGCTTGATTCCGGTTGTCACCATCTGCACCGACCGGCCGATGTTATCAATATCGATGCCAAATTTGGCTGCCTGGGCGCGATCAACTTTCAGCTCCCACTCAATACCGGGCAGCGACCGGCTGTCTTCAATACTGG
>JAJFID010000149.1 GCA_021775325.1 Rhodospirillales bacterium | reverse complement strand
ATATTTCTGTGGCTGTGCCAATGGCCTGTAAATGTTCGTCCTGCATCTGTAATGCGGCTGTTGGCAGACCGTCTGACACACCTGATGGCGTTTGCGTAACAGTCGCGCCGGGCACATTGATTTCCTGTGCCTGTGGCACGTCGGGTCCAGTCACACCCCCACTTACCTCAATTGTTGGCGTTACCCCTTCTGGAGCGCGGAACACTGACATGTCAGGCTGAATGGTGGTGATGTTGCCCTTCGCGTCAACGGTCGTTCGTGGCTGTGATTGGTGAGCATACGCCGCTGCATACTCGTCTGAGGCGGGATCGCCCTGAAGGAGAATGTTGTACGTTTGCGCATCCATGCCATTACCTGAGAACGGATTCGTCTCGGGTGCGCTCTTGGTGTAGCGACCCGGCTCCGACTGACTGGCGCTATACAATTGCTCGTTGGTGACAAACAGGGATTGACCGGTCTTGCTGTCATACACCTCCTGCATGGTGGGTGTTTCAGGTACAGCTTCCGGCCCTTGGTAATTGATAACCCGCCCGGACGTTAAACTCTGCTGTCCGGTACCACCACGGCCAAACGGGTTGTCTACCCTCTCGAAGGTTTCAGGTTGGGGCGTCTCACCCTTGAGTGCCAACGCCAAGGCTTGATTCTCCATGCCGGGGACGCTGGCTAATGCGCTGACGCCTCCAATGTGGTCACCCGACTGGTATTGGGTCAGGGCGTCGCCTAATGACTGCTGGTAGGTCGATGCCTGCTGTTCGTAGTCGCTCGCCAGTTCCTCACGCTTGTTTTTGGCTCCCCAGGCATTCGCAAGCTTTGCCACACCCTGCCAACCAGACTGTATCGGATTGGTCCCGGAAGCATTACGCTCAAGCATGGCGAGCTGGCGTTGACGGGGATCGTTGGCCCGTGCGGCCTGCAGGTGTGGGGGTAGAACAGCCGTGCCGGTCGTCGACTTCCTGCCAAACAGTGTATCGATCAGCGCCTGAACTTGCGGGCTTCTCTGTGCGGCAAGGGGTACCGCCGGGGCGGAAGACGTTTGTACCGGGGGTTGGGTTGTTTGGTTAGCCTGCCAGCCGGGGAATGCGTTTAATGCGGTCATCAAAATAAATCCTTAAACAATCTTGGGCTCAAAAACGGGTTGTGCGCGTGCCAGCTTGATAGCGGCATCGGGTGCGTACTGATTGGTGAAATAGTGCAGCGCGATGTCGCGCTGGCTTGCGGTGAGACTGTAGAAGTCCTCGGCATCAAATCCGAGAGACATAACAACCATGTCTTCCGACATATCGACTGCGTCATGCACGGCCCATTCATCGCCGTCCATACGGACTAGCGTCATACACACGAAGCGTTTTTTTACTTCCGGGGGGATGCCTGCGTCTGTGAAGGTCTCGGGGGGAGGAGCCGCCCCCGGTTCGCCGGGGTGCATTTCAACGGACGGCGCAGGACAGGAATTGTCTAGGCGTGAACCGGGGGCGGCATTCAGGGGCGCTGCGTCATTGGCAGCGGCATCAGATTCGTTGTCTTTCATGGCTTTTCCTGTCCATTTGCGGCCTCGTGGCTCTGGTTGAAATGCACAAGAATTATAGCAACAAAACGAGAACATGTCAATTGTTCGATATTAAATCAATAAATATCGTAATTATGCCACTCACCTATAAAACACGCAGATTACGGGAATTCTCTCACGCCTTTCCGCCAGTCCCATGGCGCAATGAACTGGCCCCGCCACATACCTGTCTTGCGGGTCCTGGCGTCATCTTCATTGGCAACGTAGTCCATAGAATACTTGCGATAAGCGACAGCCCACCCCTGCTTGACCATCTTTGCGTTGATATCATACGGCCCGGCGTAACACACAGCGATCCGGCGACCGTACCTGTCTCTGGTTTCGCCCTTACACGTAATCCAATGGGTTTCGATTATCGCCGCCAGTGCAAAGGTTGCCATCTCTCCACAACGGTACTCGGACGCATCTGCGCGTAGGCAAACCTGGTCGCTCTCCGGCGCATCGATGCCGTGAAGCCTGACACGCTCACCAGCAATCTCGATTGTGTCACCGTCAATGATCAGGGGCTTGCCCGTTAGGTCGTCAGCATAGGCATTACCGGCAAACGCCAAGAAGGTTAGAATGGCAACTATGAGAATGCTCATGCTGCAGATCATAACCTACAATTGATGGAAACATGTCTGCTTTCGACTCAGTATCGGAAGTTGTTGCCTTTCGTTGGTCATTACTGCTGATAGCCGAGGCTGTTGAAGAAGTCGGTTGAATCGGCAGAGTTGTCATGATTCTCTTGTTTTGTCAGGAACAAGGGGATTAGGGCGATGATGGGTGATCCAGTTGGGCAGCAAGACCGCCTTTTCTATGAATTCAACCTTGAGGACCGCATCCCCGCTAATCATCTCCTTCGCCGAATTGATGCTGTTCTTGATTTGAGTTGGCTCCGCACTGAACTTGCGCCTACCTACAGCCATACGGGTTGTCCCTCGGTCGATCCTGAACTGATGATCAGGATGCTTCTGGTCGGGTACTGCCATTCAATTCATTCGGAACGGCGTCTCTGTCAGGAGGTTGATCTCAACCTGGCATATCGTTGGTTCTGTCGCCTTGGCCTTGAAGATCAGGTTCCCCACCACTCGACATTCTCGGTAAACCGCCACGGTCGTTTCCGTGACAGCGATATCCTGCGCAAGGTCTTCGAGGAGGTTGTTTGCGGCTGCATGAAAGCCGGGCTTGTGGGTGGTGAAGGATTTGCTGTTGATGCCAGTGTGGTCGAAGCCAATGCCAGCCGCTTCCAACGGATCAAAGGCAGCGAGGTAGAGTGGACTGAGGAACAATTAGCCAGCCGTCCGGTTCGCGAATACCTTGGCGCACTGGAAAGTGATGATCCACCAACCAACCCCAAGCAAAAACCCAAGGCTATATCACCCACTGATCCAATGGCCGCATGGACGGCGCGTGGCCGCAACAAGATTATGTTCGGCTACAGCCTGAACTACCTCATGGATATGGAAGACGCCGTCATCGTTGATGTTGAGGCGACACCCACCCGCATCTCCAAGGAGGTCGACGCCACCGAGACCATGATCGAGCGGACAGAGGATCGCTTTGGCCTGAAGCCTGATCGTCTTGCAGGCGATGTGGCTTATGGCACGGGCGAGATGCTCGGCTGGCTGGTCAATCGTAATATCACCCCGCACATTCCAGTGTGGGACCAAAGCCGAGTGGCGGCAGAAGGCAAGTACGTGCGTGCCGACTTTGAATACAACAAAGATCGTGATCTCTATGTCTGCCCAGGCGGCAAAGAATTGAAAACGTCAGGTACGGTTCACGATGGAACTACTATCAAATATATTGCTAAACGCAGCGATTGCTCCGGGTGCCCACTCAAACCCAATTGCACCACGGGCCGGGAACGCCGCATATCAAGAGATGCCAATCAGGAGGTCCGGGATTACACCCAGGCTTTAATGGAAACCGAGGCTTATTACCAATCGGGCGTTGATCGTAAACAGATAGAAAGACTGTTTGGTGAGGCCAAGAACATTCTCTCCATGGTTCGTTTGCGATTGCGCGGCCTCAGCGGGGCAAAGGATGAGTTCCTGCTGACAGCCACCGTCCAGAATCTCAAACGGCTTGCCAATCACAGTACAAGGCCGCCACCAGAGCTGATAACCGCTTGAATAATGACCAAAACAGCAATCACAAAGCCCATCAAACGAAACACCGCGTCGGTTTTAAACCGATGCGGAAACTGAATGTCCGCTTCTAACTATAGCGGACACAGAAAACGCTATATAATCAGACTTCTTCAACAGCCTCGGCTAGTTGCAGAAGTGTTGAAATCCCTCAAAATATGTCCGCTATTGAAGCTGAACCAGACATTTATCACCAAGACTTCTGCTATGGGGTGCAATGCAGACTACATTTTTGGATGCCGAAAAATTCCGTTGATGACCCAGAGCGGAAATTTGACTGTCGTCCGATTAGAAGATCATGTAGAAACAAAGACCAAAAATCATTACCCCTTCTTGGTGATTTTAATGTTTAGACCTTTTGCATTTACAGTTATCTTCACTTTCCTCCTTTTCATCCCCTCCTTGTCGGATGCTAAAGAAATAACGGTGGTTGCTTCTGGGACTTTTCCACCATTTACAACGATACATGAAGGGAAGCTAGGCGGGTACGCAATTGAAATTGCAAATGAGTTGATCCAACGTACTGGTCACACGGTTAACAAAAGAATTCTGTCCTCCAAGCGCATTAGAAATATTGCCAATACCCCTGACTTGATACAACCCGCCTTAGCCAGAACGCCAAGTCGAGAATCATCATATAGCTGGATCGGGCCAATATACCCCCGCGTGTTTTCCGTATACTCGTTAACTGCGAGCGCTGCTGTTCGACCGACGAACCTTCAAGAAGCCACAAAATTTTCGATCGCCGAGCTGTGGGATTCCTCGGGATACAAACGAATGAAAGAGATTGGGTTTAAACAGGTCCACGGGTTTAAGAGCTTTCAAGGTGCAATGAGACGCTTCTTGGACGGTGGGGTCGACCTTATCCGGTTGTTAGAGGCGGAACTGTGTTACTTTAGTCGTGAGTTGGCGTTCGACCCTCTGAGCATCACAGAACTTTTTTCGGAAGATACAGGATGGCACTACTACATCGCTTTGCACAGAGACAGTGATCCAGAACTTGTAGAGGGTTTGTCTACAGCGTTCGAAGAAATGAAAACTGATGGCAGTTTGGAAAAATTGCAAAAGAAGTTTACTAACTGCAGTGTAAACATGTGAAGTTACCAGCGTCCGCACCTGGCTATTAACGGAAGTAGTTAACACGCACCGAGAGTGTCCGCTTTCAAGGTGAAAACGGACATGGTTAGGTCGTTCTGATTTCCAACATAATGCCCAAATGGGACCCGCTCGTTCCAACAATCGACAATTGGATGCCAGCGGTTGCGTCGGTGATGGTGAAGTGGGATTGGTGGGGGCGGGTAATCGATCAGGCCTGAGCAGCCCGTCACAAACCTTAACAATTGTTGACAGGATCAACGACTCGTTTATT
>JAJFID010000148.1 GCA_021775325.1 Rhodospirillales bacterium | reverse complement strand
CATCGTGCAACAAGGACTACAGTTGCACAGGCGGTTTCTGCCCCAGTTTCGTGACCGTGGAAGGTGCCACGATCCGGAAACCGGAATCGGTAACAACCCGTCTGGCCCAGGTCCTGCCGGAACCGGCGCTGCCATCGCTCGACACGCCCTACAGTGTCATGATGAGCGGTATCGGCGGGACCGGTGTTGTCACCGTGGGCCACCTGCTGGCCATGGCTGTGCATCTGGATGGCCACGGCGTTTCGGTGCTGGATGTGGCCGGGCTGGCGCAAAAGAACGGCGCCGTATTCACCCATATCCGCATGGCAGAGAAACCAGAGCAACTTCGCGCCACCCGTATCGGGCCGGGCCGGGCTGACCTGTTGCTGGGTTTTGACATGGTGGCGTCGGCCAGCGCCGATACGCTGGGCTGTCTGGGGCCCGATGTTTCCACCGCCGTGCTCAATACCCACCAGACCATGACCGCGGATTTCACCCAAAACCCGGATCTGGAGTTTCCGGCCGAATCACTCAGAAGCGCCATTGCCGGTTGCGTCAAACCGGACGCTTGCCTTGAGATCGACGCCCACGCTATCGCCACGGGTATCATGGGTGACAGCATCGCCGCCAACATCCTGCTGGCCGGTTATGCGTGGCAGCAGGGTCTGCTGCCCGTGAGCCTTGAGGCCATGGTCGAAGCCATCCGCCTGAACGGTGTCGCCATCGATTTCAATCAGCAGGCCTTCCAGTGGGGTCGCCGGTTGGCCCACGACCCGGAACACGTCACCGGGCTGATTGGCGAACCGGCTGCCGCCGAACAGGACCTGGACGACCTGATCCGGACTCTGGCTGATGACCTGTGCAATTACCAGAATCAGGCCTATGCGAGAGAATATCAGCAGCGCATCCACCAGGTCCGCGAAGCTGAAGAATCCTGCATGCCGGGCCGGGACGATCTGAGCCGCGCTGTTGCCACAAGCCTGCACAAGGTCATGGCCTACAAGGACGAGTACGAGGTCGCCCGCCTGTTCACCGATGGCCGGTTCGAGGCCGAGTTGTCCGGCCAGTTCGACGGCCCGTTCCGGGTTTCTTATCACATGGCCCCGCCCCTGCTGGCCCGTCGTGATCTGCGCACCGGTGTTCCGAAAAAGATGCGGTTCGGCGGCTGGATGAAACCCCTGTTACAGATCGTGGCATGTCTCAGGTATCTGCGCGGCACGCCGTTTGATATTTTCGGTTACAGCGCCGAACGTCGGGCGGAACGGGCGCGCATCCAGACTTACAACCAACAGATCGACACACTGCTGAACGGCCTCAACGTCGCCAACTATGATACGGCGCTGCAGATCGCCGGCCTGCCCGGGCGCATTCGCGGCTTTGGCCATATCAAGCATGCCAACGCGACCCACGCCGACGCGTGCGTGGGCGACCTCATGGACACCTTCCACAATCCGCGGATTGCCGCCGAGTAATCCGCGCTACAGTGCCATATCCGGATCGAGCGGATAGAGCGGTCGTCGTACCTTGTTGTAGGGCAGTTTCGACAGGTCCGTGGTGCACAGCGCGCCGCTGTCACAGACAATCACCGCCGCCGCCATGGGCTCGAACGCGGCGCGGAAATGCTGCATGGATTTGAGCGCCACAATGCGCCGGGCGGCGGGATCAATACCAAAGGCGCGGAACTGCTGCTGGTCGTACATCTGCACGGCCTCGCTGGTGATCAGAATGTCCATAGCCTGAACCCGCAGCACAGCCGTCAGCCCGAAGTTCAGTTCCTGCCCGCCTTTCATGGGACCATCACCGGTGCACACACCGTCACTGAGGTGGCGTAACGCGCCCGTCACAGTGACGGGGCCGCCGCCAAAATACGGATCGGTCTTGCCACCAATCGCCAGCGTCACCACGTCGCCGATGCTCTGGTCGTGCAGATACGCGGCGGCTTCCCGGTCCACCAGCGGGCCAAAACAGGCGTTGTCCACACCCCGGCTCAGCAACGCCGCCAGCAGGTCGGTCGAATCCCCGTAACCGCCACCACCCGGATTGTCGGCGTAATCGGCGATAATCAGCGGTGCGCCGTCATGCTTGAAATCCACCGCCCGATCGGCGGCCTGATCCACCGTGTAGTAGGTATTGAGCACGTCGGCCCGCCTGTCCCACATGTCATCGGCGATGGATTGTGCAAAGGCCAGGTGCGGTGCCGCGTCACCCTGACAGGTGATCAGCACGGTGGGCCCCACGTGGGTTATGTCGCTGCCTTCAAATCCGGCATTGATGCTGACCGCAAACACATCGCTCTCCTGCTCATAAATCCGCGCGCGATCAAAGCGTTCAATCATGGGCCCCACATCCGTGCGCCCGCCGTTGGCCTCCACCAGCATGGGCAGGTCCACGCGCAGGGTCCGTGGCGTGATCTCGCCCGTCATGGTCCGCTGCAGAATGCCGCCTGCCTGCACCGCCACCTCACGCATATCGATATGCGGATAGGTTTTATAGGAGACGATGATATCCGCCAGGTCACACATGGCGGGCGTCACGTTGGCGTGCAGATCAAGCGTGATGGCCACCGGCACATCAGGTCCGATGACCTCACGCAGTCGCCGTAACAATTCGCCCTCACCATCCTCCGACGTTTCCGTGACCATGGCCCCGTGCAGGGGCAGCAGCACACCGTCAAAGGAGCGGGAGGCGGCCGCGTTCAGAATCAGGTCAGCAACCGTATCAAAGGCTTCCGTGGTGACAAGACCGGACGGCCCGGCATGCGCCGTCACCGCGTGGGTCATAGACCAGCCATAGGTCCCGGCGCATTCCAGACACCCGGCCACACCCGTATTGGTGCCCGCAAAAGTCTCCAGTTGATCATGCCCGATCACATACCGGTACGCCCTGAACGCATCCAGATCCGTCTTGCGGATGCTGAACGTATTGGTCTCGTGCAGAAACTCTGCGGTCAGAACGTTGAATGTCATGGGTACCCGTTACATGGATGATGTGATCAGTGCGTGGCAGAGGCAGTCAGGCGGAAAAGACGAACCTGTTTTCAGGAATACGTGGTGCGCCACGCCGGTCCCCGTGAACTGACCCGGTCAAGGATACCGCCGAACCGCGAACGGGGTTCCAGCACCGCCTCCACGCCCACACAGCAGGAACTCAGTTGCCGCGCCGCCGCCATCTTTTCCATGGGCGTTATCACCTGACCGATATCGCGGCGGTTTTTGATGCGGTCCTTGGGCTGTTTGTCTGTTGCCGTACTCATAATGCCGTCCTCCTGTTACAGGCTTTTACGTGCCGTCACGTGGTTCGAACAAAACACTCTATCATATGTGCTTGCGCATATGGACGCGCAGATATTCATCGTCGCCATGATCGGGCAGCGCCCTCTCAAGTCATCTCTTGATGACTTTGCCGGGCAGTGCCCAATGGGTTTCCACAAACCCGTGCCGGGTATACAGGCGCAACAGGTGATCCATGATTTGTGCGGTCTGCAGGACCAGCGTTGTCACGCCCTCATCCCGCGCTGCCTGTTCAAGTTGCTCCAGCAACCAGCTCCCCACACCCTGGCCCTGTCGCTCGGGGTCCACGCCCACCTGATCGATCATCAGCTCGCCGGCACCCGTGCGTTTGGTGGTGATCATCCCGGCCACCGCGTCACCGTCCAGAGCCACATACACATCACCATCGGCAATGGCATCCGCCAGCCAGGGATAGGGCCCGGAGGTGGCCGCCGGATCAATCTTCTGCACATAGGCCATAAACGCGCGGCTCATGAGGTCGTAAATCGCGTCATGCTGGGCGGGTACGGCCTTGGCGAATGTGAGGGGCATGGAAGGTTCCTGAATGCGTTTTCTGTGTGCGGGTCCGGTGTGCGGGTCCGGCGCGCCGGTTTGTCTGTTTACGACGTTCAGCCGCCGCCACACCTAAGTTCCTGATATTCCTCATTCTGTAGACATATGTTCACAATTTTTACCTTCCATGTCTACATTTTGTTTAATATCAATGGTTTGGCGTGTGTTTGAGTCCAAAAATGTAAACAAATGTCTACAAAATGTAGCCCGGAAAATGTAGACATTTGGCTACATTTGTTACCTGACAGGATCATGCCACATGACCCGAGAGGCATGGCCTGACAGGGCCACTGCGTGGCCCGAGAAGGCGCTGCCCGGCAGTGCTATCGAAGATAGCACGAGAGGGTGTTACCCGCTCCAAGCTTGCCTCTGCGCGACGCGCCAGATATCCAGACGAATACCCGAATGCTGTCCTGTTGTTATAAACAATGTCAAAAATCATAATAGGCTTATACACCTAAAATAGATAAATGTCAAGGCATTTCTGTTTCTGAGAAATTGTATATGATAACTGAGTCCTGCGGGATCACGGATTTCGGTTAGAAGCCGACGCGGGACATGCACCGTAAGGAGCGCGCACGATGAACAAAAAACGTAAACCCGTCCCGACCTTCCGGAATGAAGCCGAGGAGCGGACGTTCCGGGAAAGCCACGATTCCAGCGATTATGTGGACTGGGACAGGGCGGCGCCGGTACGGTTTGCCAATCTCAAACCATCCTCCAAGGCTACGTCCTGACGGCAACTGATGGATATGCTGGAACAGATCAAGATCGCCGCCAACAAACGCGATGTACCCTACCAGTCCCTGATCAAGGTATGGCTGGCGGAAAAGATTGACGCAGCGTGAGGGATCGGGCGTAACCCGGAGTTCATCCCGCCACGCCTGGCCACATCCGTGCCGGGCATAGAGAGGCTGGAAGTGAAAATCATTAAACTGTTGCGGTATTCCG
>JAJFID010000147.1 GCA_021775325.1 Rhodospirillales bacterium | reverse complement strand
ATTAATTCGACTGTGGGTTCTCCGCCTTCTTTGGGAGTCTCTATGATATCGGCGACAACAACATGTGCTCCCTCACCAGCAAACCGGCGGGCGATTGCCCGACCGATACCCGAAGATGCACCGGTCACAATCGCAAGCTTGTTTTCGAGGCGACAAAGTCCTGTCATGTTATCATCTACTCCATATAGGGGTGTGTACTGATCCAGTGCCGGGCGATGTCATTTCTTTTCGTAATCCAGACTTTGTCGCGTTCCATGACATAGTCCAGGAATTTCGTCAGTCCGGCAATCCTGGCGGGTCTGCCGACCAGGCGGCAATGCAGCCCCACACTCATCAAGCCGGCCTGCCCGTTCCGGCCTTCCTCGTAGAGCGTATCGAACGCGTCACGCATGTAGATAAAAAAATCTTCGGCATGATCGAAACCCTGATTGCGCGCCATCCGGCTGTCATTGGTATCCAGACCATAGGGCACAATTAGATGGGGTGATTCGAAATCCGTCGTCCAGTACGGCAGATCGTCGTTGTAGGCATCGCTGTCATAGAGAAAGCCACCCTCCTCAATGACCAGCCGCCGGGTATTGATGGATGGACGTCCTGTGTACCAGCCGACCGGACGGTTACCCGTCGTTTGCGCAATGATTTCAACGCAGCGGGCAATATGCTCACGTTCAATGTTTTCGCTGACTGGTGCATAGTCGATCCAGCGCCAACCGTGACTCTGCACATCCGCAATACCATCACTGACAGCCTGACCAATGGCGTTTGCACCTGCGGGATTGATCTCCAGCGCACGCCCCACGGCGTTGACGGTAAATGACAGTTCCCGTTCCCGGAAGCATTGCAAAATGCGCCAGAAGCCGACCCTGCCGCCATATTCGTACAGAGATTCCATGTTAAGGAAACGCCGTCCCTGTTGGTATGGGCCCGGGGCAATATCCGAGAGGGCCGCCTCGGCATGATCATCACCTTCGAGCAATCCGTACTCGGCACCTTCCTCGAAGTTAATGACAAAATTGATCGCCACATTGGCCTGTCCGGGCCAGTCCGCTACAGGCCGCACGCGACCATATCCGGTCAGGTCACGTTGCGGTTCGGCTGAGTGCTGATTGGCCATCCGTCCTGCGTTCAGTCGGTACCCTGATAACCGGCAAATATAGTGTCCAGTTCTGCAAACCCGGCGGCATTTCCAGCAAAGGTAAACGTTCCCTGATCAAGGATTTCCCGGCACGCTGACATGAGGGAGCTGAATGCAAGTCTGGAAAAGGCGGAGCCGATACTGATGCGTTTGACACCAACTTCGGACAGATCGGGCACGCCGAATACAGGGCCCGGCATGCCCATAACTACATTGATGGGTCGGGAAACCGACGCGCAGACTGTTCGGATATCTTCCAGTGATGTCAGGCCCGGCGCGTACAGCACGTCCGCGCCTGCGTCCTCGAACGCTTGCAGGCGCTTGATCGTATCCTCCAGATCAGGACGACCGTAGAGAAAATTTTCCGCCCGTGCCGTCAGCACAAAATCTCCCGGCAAGGCCCTGGCGGACTCGACAGCGGCGGCGATACGCTCTACGGAAAGGCCAAGCTCATAAATTGGATCGTCCAAATCACCGGTGTGATCCTCAATAGAGCATCCCGCCAGACCGGTTGCGGCAGCCAGCCGGATGGTTTCGGCAACCGTATCCGGATCATCACCGAAACCATTTTCCAGATCAGCGGACACGGGCAGACCAGTGGCCGCAACCAATTCCCGGCAATGGTTCAGCGTCCGCTCGCGGTTCAGAGACCCTTCCGGCACACCCAGCGAAAATGACAGGCCTGCGCTGGTTGTTGCAAGGGCTTCAAATCCCATGGATTCCATGACCCTTGCGGTTCCGATGTCCCAGGGATTGGGAACAACGAAAGCATGATCCCTATCATGCAGGGCACGGAACGAACTCATGGTGGCACTCCCTAGTTCATGACCTGTGTCACGTCCCGGACAGCACCACGGGCAGCCGAGGTGGTCAGTGCCGCGTAGGCTTGCAGTGCGGGCGTGACCTTGCGTTCGCGGGGGCCTGGTTTCCAGGCGTCGCGACCTTTGGCGTCCATGGCTGCACGGCGTTCGTTTAACACCGCATCATCCACGTCGACTCGAATCACGCGCGTGGGAATATCGATGTGAATTTTGTCACCGTCTTCAATGAGGCCGATGGCACCGCCTTCGGCGGCCTCCGGGCTGACATGCCCAATGGAAAGACCGGATGTGCCCCCCGAGAACCGACCATCGGTCAACAGCGCACATTCCTTACCCATACCCATGGATTTGAGATAGCTGGTGGGATACAGCATTTCCTGCATGCCGGGGCCGCCACGCGGGCCTTCATACCGAATGATCACCACGTCGCCAGATTCGATTTCGCTGCCCAGAATACGTCTGATGGCTTCGTCCTGGCTGTCCATAACCACGGCCCTGCCGGTAAAGGTCAGATTGTCCGCATCGACGCCTGCGGTTTTGACCACGCAGCCTTCCTCGGCAATATTCCCGTAAAGAATAGCGAGGCCCCCATCCGCACTGTATGCGTGCTCGATATCCCGTATACAGCCCTCTGAACGGTCCAGATCAAGGGAGTTGTAGGTCTTGGATTGGCTGAACGCTTCCTGTGTCGGCACATTGCCGGGCGCAGCCATGTAGAATTGCATGATGGTTTCATCGTTGGTCCGCCGCACATCCCACGTATCAATGGCTTCCCCGATCGTCGGTGTGTGAATTGTCGGGTTGGTACGATGAATGTGTCCGCCCCGGTCCAGTTCACCCATAATGGCCATAATGCCACCGGCCCGATGGAAATCCTCCATGTGATAGAGCGTGGTGGACGGCGATAACTTGCTCAGGTGAGGCACCTTGCGTGACAACCGGTCCATATCCTTCATGGTGAAGTCCAGTTGCGCTTCCTGAGCCATAGCCAGCAGATGCAACACTGTATTGGTGGACCCACCCATGGCAATGTCCACAGTCATGGCGTTCTCAAAACCCTCGAATGAGCCGATTGAACGTGGTAGCACGGATTCATCGTCGTCATCATAGTAACGGCGGCACAACTCCATGATTTGATGCCCCGACGCTAGAAACAGTTTTCGGCGCGCTTCATGAGTCGCCAGCACAGAACCGTTACCCGGCAAACCCAGTCCCATGGCCTCGGCCAGACAGTTCATGGAGTTTGCCGTAAACATGCCGGAGCACGAACCGCATGTCGGACATGCGGACCGTTCGAACTTCAGGGCGTCCTCATCCGACGTTTCCGGGTTTGCCGCATGAACCATGGCATCGATGAGATCAGCTTTGCGTTCTTCGCCGTCCACTTCCATCTTGCCCGCTTCCATGGGACCACCGGAGACAAACACGGCGGGGATGTTCAGGCGCATGGCAGCCATGAGCATACCCGGCGTGATCTTGTCGCAATTGGAAATGCAGACCATGGCATCAGCACAGTGTGCGTTGACCATGTACTCTACGCTGTCGGCAATCAGTTCGCGTGACGGCAGGCTGTAGAGCATGCCGTCATGACCCATGGCGATGCCGTCATCCACGGCAATGGTGTTAAATTCCTTGGCTACACCTCCCGCTTCTTCGATTTGACGTGCCACCATCTGACCCAGGTCCTTGAGGTGCACGTGCCCGGGCACGAACTGGGTAAAGGAATTTACGACGGCAATGATCGGTTTGCCAAAATCATCATCGCGCATTCCCGTTGCCCGCCACAGGCCGCGGGCACCGGCCATATTGCGGCCATGGGTGGAAGTCTTGGATCGAAGTACAGGCATGATGGGCCTCTGATTTTCAGGTAGTTTATAACGATTGTAAACGGTCGGCGCAGCTTACTGGTCTGTCGCCGGAATGCCTAGCGGAAATACAGAGCGAGAGGTGAAATCTACCTCTCACGTGGTTTCTCTAATTCTCCCCGTATACAACTGATATTATTGAATTTACAAGACAGCATCCACCATGATTTCAACACTGAATGCTGGCCCAGCCAGCTTTGGTGATTCGACGGCGGCCCTACAAGGTGTTTCGCCGGGCACAACCCATGCATCCCAAATCGTGTTCATTTCCGCCCATGTGTTCATGTCTGTTAGCCAGATCAGGGCCTTGTAAATCTTCGTTTTGTCCGTGCCCGCTTCGGCTAATACAGTGTCTATTTGTGCCAGAATATTAGAGGTCTGTTCAGCAACGGATTTACCTTCCGGTGCGTCGGAGACAAAGCCTGAGAGGTGGACCTCATTGCCAACAATGATGGCGGTCGTCATGCGGTTGCCTGCGCCTATTCGTTTCAGCATAGATTTATGTCCTTATGAGTGGGTTCTAACGATGTATTGAGAAGTCGCCTATTTGCATAGACCTGTCAAATTAGATGTTATGATTTATAGGTCAAAAGGAAAACGTATTCGGTCAGATGCAAAACTTGGCGGTGTCACTTGATGCATATCAAGGGGTGATGTCGGGTTCAGGTTTACAAATCAAACAGTGATTGCGGTATAATTCTTGATACGTGACAACAAATACACGGAGGGTACCTGTTTATGACCAATTCCTGGAACAATCCTGTCATCATGCAGGAGGCGCAGGCCTTGATGGCGTTGACTGACGAACTGGAGAAGCCCTTTGAGCATGCGATTTCCCTGATGAAAGGCATCAGTGGAAAAATAGTCTGCACCGGGATCGGCAAGAGTGGACACATCGCCTCCAAGATCGCCGCCACCATGACGTCTACTGGGTCGCCGGCGTTTTTTCTGCACCCGACAGAAGCCGCGCATGGAAACCTTGGTGTGATTATGGCTGATGACGCGGTGCTGGCAATCAGTCGTTCGGGCAGAGCCGTAGAATTGATCGCCGTTTTCAAGCATGCGCGCGACAATAACGTCCCGGTCATCCTGATCAGCGAGAATGATCAGGACAGTCTGGCTGATTATGCCGATGTGGTTCTCAAGATGCCATCCATGCAGCAGGTCTGGGGACACGGGCCGACCACATCGACTATTGTCCAGATGGCGATTGGTGATGCCATTGCCGTAACGCTGGCCGACAAAAGCGAAACTGCCGGGCATACGGACGCCATCGCCCTTGCGACCAAGAAGCCGTTCACGGAAGAACAGATCAGTGAACTGGGTTCAGGCGCTGCGCTAGAAAACGGAACCAAGTGACGGTTATCGCGTAGTTTCTCGCGTTTTCTGCTTCATCGCTTCCCTTGGTCAGCGTGCCCGAAGTCGGCCATCACGCTGACACCGTGCCTACGCGATCAATTGTGATGAGAGGGCCTCATCCGCCAGACCTTGTCCATGTCGGAATACCGCCTGTTTCTGTTGAAATGAACAAATTCGTGTCAAGAGCACGAGTTATGTGTCAAGACATTGTGATCAAGTTATGATGGTTTGATGACAACAATGAACTACTGACAGAAATACACATCATGTCACAGCAAAACGAAGTTGCCCGCAGACACCTCCGCTCGGAAGTCGGCGTGGATCTGGAAGCCCGTATCAAGTCGGGCGATCACGAGGGCCGCTGTACAGTGGATAATATTTCGTCCGGTGGTGCGCGTGTAAACACCAGAATCCCGGCAGCGCGCGGTGACGTAGTGACGTTGCACATCGGCTCTATCGGTTCTGTTGATGGTACCGTTGCGTGGGTAAACCGCTCCACACTGGGCCTCAAGTTTGCCAAGGACGTAACAGCTATCACCGATCTGCTGTTTGCCGTGGCCATCTACTGAGAGTTTATGAATCGAAGGAGAGTTTCTATTGAGTACGCCTGTGGACTTTGATGTTGATTTTGTGCGTAGCCTGTTTCCCGCCCAGTGCTGGGATTGGGCATTTTTTGAAAATGCCGGTGGCTCCTATGTGCCAACCAGCGTGATCGACCGACTGACTACATACATGCGCGAAACTCAGGTGCAGCCAGGTGCGCATTATCCTTCTTCCGCACTAGCTCAGGAACGCATGGATGAAGGCCGACGCCTCATGGCTGCCATGATTGGCGCTGACATGGATGAGGTTTCGGTCAGCCCGTCTACGTCTTTTAACGTCTACGTACTGGCCAATGCTCTTCGCCCCTTGTGGGATGACGGTGACGAAATCATTGTTGCCAACCAGAATCATGAGGCCAACGCCGGGCCGTGGCACCGGTTGGCGGAGCGCGGCATTACGGTCAGGGAATGGAAAGTTGATCCCCTCACGGGGTCGCTGGACCCGGCTGATCTGGAGGACTTGCTGAACAACAAAACACGGTTGGTGGCATTTCCTCACGTTTCCAATCTGGTGGGTGAGATCAATGACGTGGCGGCTATCACCCAAAAAGTCCATGATGCTGGTGCCATGGTTTGTGTCGACGCGGTTGCCTATGCCCCCCATCGGGCCATTGATGTCAAAGCCTGGGACGTGGATTTTTATCTGTTCAGTTTTTACAAGATTTTTGGCGTCCACATGGGCTGCCTGTACGGCAAACGGGAACGTCTTCTGGAAGCCAAAGGTCAGTACCATTTTTTCATTGGCGAAGACCAGATACCCTACAAAATGAACCCGGCGGGACCGCAACACGAAATGTTCGCATCGCTCGTGGGGATCGCGGACTTCTTTGACGCGGTGTATTTTCACCATTTTGATACACCCGCCAACAGCCTGCACGAGCGCACTAAGGCGTGCTTCGAACTGGCGTCAAAACATGAAGAATCCCTCTCCGCCCAGTTCCTGGATTTTCTCATGTCGAAAGAATCTGTGCGGTTGATTGGCACCGGTTCAGCAGACCGTCGCGACCGTGCGCCAACGTTCGCGTTTTCTGTAACAGGGCATAAGTCTGCGGATATTCCGCCGTTGCTGGAGGCTGAGAAAGTCGCCGTTAGTTCCGGAAATTTCTACGCCTATCGTCTGGCCGAGGC
>JAJFID010000146.1 GCA_021775325.1 Rhodospirillales bacterium | reverse complement strand
GCTTCAATTGTCGCGTTCAGTGCCAGCAGGTTGGTCTGTTCGGCAACATCCGAGATCAGTTCAACCACATCACCGATCTTCTGGGCCGACGTTACCAGTTCCTGTACCGTCTGTTCGGACAACTCGGCTTTGGTCACGGCGTCATTGTTGGCCGACAAAGCCGAGTTCACCTGACGGGCGATCTCGTTGATGGAACTGGACAATTCCTCGGCGGCTGTCGCCACGGTCTGAACGTTGGCAGAGGCCTCTTCAGAAACGGCGGCCACGTTACCGGCCTGCTCAGAAGTCTGATCCGCTGTGCCGGACATGGTTTCAGCCGACGCCTGCATCTCGGTTGCAGCAGACGACACAGACTCGATGACATGACCAACCGAGTTCTCGAAATCGTTGGCCATTTTGTCCAGCGCCGCTTTCTTCTCTGCTTCGGCCTCAATCTTCAGGCGTTCGCGTTCCTCGGCTGCCTCTTTCTCCAAGCGGGCTTTCTGCTCGGCATTTTCTTTTTCGACACGGGCTTCCTCGACCGCAACGCGGGCACGCTCATCAGCTTTCTCTTTTTCCACACGGGCTTCTTCGGCAGTGGCACGCATTTGCGCCGCGTGTTTCTCTTCTGCAGCTTTTTTATCTGCTTCAGCCTGTCGCTTCTCGGCCTCGGCCTGCTCAGCTTCCATCTGTTTGACGCGGATGGCGTTATCCTTGAACACCTGAACAGCCTGTGCCATTTCACCAATCTCGTCGGTCTTGTCCAGGGCCGGAATATGTGTGTCCAGATTGCCCCCGGCAAGTTCACCCATGGACACTGTCATGTCATTTACCGGGCCGACGATTGACCGAATGATCGCATAGGCGATACCGGCCGCGAGAACCAGCCCTATGGCAAGCAGTATCCACTCTGTGATCAGCAATGTATGAACTGATTCAGAATTCGCATCCACATCACTGATAAGCAGATTCTGTTGATTCCGTTGCATACCGCCTTCGCGGACGCCTTCGGCATTTTTTTCACCCAACAACATATTGAGTAACTTACCTGCGCGTGGTGCAGCTTCGGTTACCAGGGTGTAGTTCGCCATATTCCACTTGTTTGACCCGCGAATTTCAAACATCTGCGGGGGCAGGGGTACAAACTCCTTACGCTTGCCGGCGAAAACTTCGAATGCCGCTTTCTGTTCCGGTGTCATCAAATGGGTGGTGTTCGACAGGTCGGTAAAACGCCGATCGTTCTTGGCCCACAATTTGTTGAATTTGTCGGCAAATTTGCTGTCCCCGGTCAACAGATAGGCGCGTATGTTGGCAAGCCCCAAGCCCAGCGTACCACGGACGTCGGCCATCATACCCAGTAGCTGGACACGATCCGCCCCCGAGCCAATGAAGATGCCGCCCTCGAGTTCCAGATCGATCATTTCTGAAATTTTGCTCACCATAACGCCCGCCCGCGGGGCCGCTTCGGTCACAAGCATCAACGTGGCTGGTTGTTCCTGAGGTGTTTTTGCGATGTCCTCGACCTGTTGTTGCGCATGACGAAACTCTTCAAGAATACCTTTGAAAACATTCAGTTGCTCAACATTTTTCGGGTTGGTCCAGTGGGCAGACAGTTCGTCCATGCGGGCCACATTTTGGTCGATTTCATGCCATACCCCGGCACGCTGGTCCTTGAAATTCTGTGCACCAGTCAGCATGTAACCGCGCAACGCCGCCAGCGACGCATATATTTCCGTAACCATTTCCGTGCTGGATGCCGCTGTTGGCATGCGGAGATTCACGATACGCGCGGCAGTATTATCAATAGCGGATACCCGCCAGATGGTCATGGCAATCGCGATGACCAAAACCAGTCCGACGACTGAAAAACCGGCAACCAGACGACTTTTGATGTTGAGATCTTTAAAACTCATTCCCCGTATTCCCTATATTTGCCAGCCACCATAGAGCGGCATATTGTGGAGATAAGAACTCCATTTTGAAGATTCAATGTCTGATTTCGCCATAAACAACTAATCCTCAAAAAAGGGGAGCGAAAACCTCGCTCCCCTTCGTGTATCGCTTGTACGCCCGGCCATGCCGGGTTGTGCGAAGACGCTTAGCTGCCGCGAACCTCGGCAAGGAACTTGTCAACCTCCAGGCTCAGGACTTCAGACTGCTGGGCAAGTTCGCCAGCCGCCGACAAAATCTGTGTGGCCGCCGCCCCCGTTTCCGACGCACCCTGTGTCACCAGTCCGATGCTGGTTGCCACTTCGCGGGTACCGGCTGCTGCCTGTTCCACATTATGGGCAATCTCTCTGGTCGCCGCATCCTGTTGTTCAACCGCCGACGATATGCCCGTGGTGTTTTCGCTGACCACAGAGATACTGGTGCTGATATCACGAATAGACGATGCGGCACCCTCGGCCACACCCTGCACGTTCTCAATCTGACTGCGGATTTCCTCAGTCGCCCGGGCCGTCTGATTGGCCAGGTTCTTGACCTCGGCGGCAACAACAGCAAAGCCTTTACCCGCTTCACCGGCGCGGGCCGCTTCAATTGTCGCGTTCAGTGCCAGCAGGTTGGTCTGTTCGGCAACATCCGAGATCAGCTCAACCACATCACCGATCTTCTGGGCCGACGTCACCAGTTCCTGAACCGTCTGTTCAGACAGACTGGCTTTGGTCACGGCGTCATTGTTAGCCGATAAGGCTGTGTTCACCTGACGGGCGATCTCGTTGATGGAACTGGACAATTCATCGGCGGCTGTCGCCACGGTCTGAACGTTGGCTGAGGCCTGTTCCGACGCTGCAGCGACATTACCGGCCTGGTCAGATGTCTGATCCGCTGTGCCGGACATGGCTTCAGCCGACGCCTGCATCTCGGTGGCTGCAGAAGAGACAGTTTCGATGACATGACCAACCGAGTTCTGAAAATCATTGGCCATTTTGTCCAGCGCCGCCTTTTTCTCTGCTTCGGCCTCAATCTTCAGGCGTTCGCGTTCCTCGGCTGCCTCTGCTTCGAGACGGACCTTTTCTGCGGCATTGCGCTCACGTTCTTCTGCTTTTTCTTTTTCGACACGAGCCTCCTCAGCGGCAGCGCGTTCACGTTCCTCAGCTTTCTCTTTTTCGACACGAGCTTCCTCGGCAACACGGGCCTTTTCGAGCCGTGCCTCCTCGGCGGCCGCACGCTCTTTCTGCTCCGCAGTCTCTTTCTCAAGCCGTGCACGTTCGTTTGCATTGTCTTTGAATATCTCGAGTGCCGACGCCATGTTGCCCACCTCGTCACCGCGCTCGGCCCCGGGAATATCGATCGACATGTCGCCATCGGCCAGAACGCCCATGGCATCCGTAATCTCCAGGATGGGTTTGGTGATCGACTGGATCAGGAAGAAAGCCAGAGCCATTCCCGCCAACGCTGCGACGATGGAAATCGCGATCAGCATCTTGATGGCAGACTTTTCAAGCTCCTCCGCATGCACCATGGCCTTATGGGTGAATTGCTCGATCTCGTGCAGTGCCGCTTCCAGTTCCACGACAATCTGGTCCTGCTGGTGTTCGATCGTGGTGGCGACTTCGCCCGGGTGCAGAAGTTCCCCTTTCTCGATCAACTTGAGCGTCTGCTCGGCAAGGTGCTCGTATTCCTCATGTTCCCCATCAACCTGGTACATGATTTCCAGCAGATGTTCGAATGCCGCCTTCGCTTCGGGCGTATGCGCATTGGCGATCTCTTCTTCCAGTTGATGCTCTATGTCTTTTAACTCTTTGGCAACTTTGTGGCCCAGTTCGATGAAATGATTCTCGACTTCGATAAAATGCTCCATAGCCCCAGGGTTCGTGGCCAGTTCCCCGCCGACGGCAAAGCCACGTTCCAACTGAACTGCCTGTTCCAGTTGATGGACAGTAACGGCTGTAATGGCTTCGGTCAGCGGGATGTCAACTTCGGCGACATCCTCGATCTCAACGCCGATCCGGTTCATCTGGATAATGCTGACTGCAGCCGTCGCGATCAGAAGGCCCAGCAGCAAGGCCGCCAGAATGTAAATTTTTAGTGAGATTTTTATGTTGGCCAACATGAAGGAGTTCCCTTTTTCAAAAATTTCTGTTCAACCCGGATGGGGGAAACTGATCTAGTGTCCTGAACCGCCAGCAGCGGCTGAGTCAATTAACAGGCGACTACCGATAGGCTGTACGGGACGGGCATTTTCGCCGATGACGTCCAGAAATGCGCTGATCTGTTCGCCGGACGCCTCGATTGGTTCACTCATGACATGCCATTGCACACCTTCGCTACAGGGCGGCGTCGTCAGTGATCCGACAAAACGGTAATAATCATTGCCATGCGGCAACAGATCCTGACCATTAAACATGACGACGTCAGACTTGAATTCCTCGCCGCCGGCACCCGGCATGTTCGACCATATGTCCTGCAGGGCATAATTCATGTGTCCTTGCTTAATGAAAACACCGAGCACGCCCAGTCTTCCATCATGGTCTCTGTGGACAAAGTGAACTTCCATGGGAAAGGCTTCGCCGGAAACGATGTTTTCGCTCGGACTGTGGAAGTGAAGTTGCAGCAGCTCATATTCGGAATGTCCCACGGCCATTGAACTTCCCGACTGAAAGTTGACCTGGATGGTTTGACCGTTGTTGACCACATGCAGTGGCTGCGCCCGGTAATGCGTCTTGATCGGTGCCATGCTGGCCTGCTGGGTGTGTTCAATATCAATCGGAGACTGCTGGTGCCCTGTCTTGCAAAGTTCGTACGCCGTTGACAGATCACCCCAGTTGTCTGGTCCCTCGCCGCCGGAATATGACCAGTGAACATCGGGACCTGTTGGTGTGGATTCACTCGGTGTCGCATGTCCGTCAGTTTCCGGATCGGTGTCTTGAGACGATGCCATCGCCGTACCGGCGAACGCGAGTGCAGACACGAACACTGTGGATGTGACCTTTGTGAAAAATCTGGACAACGAACGTCTCCTTCTGATTTCAACTTTGTTTGATACGTGCGTGTTTTGATCAATCAGTTCCGTCATGCGTTGACACCCGTGTTTGCCTGACCGTTTTCTCCAACGACATCTGTACCGTGACCTAAATGACCGGTATCAGGGCATGTGGGTGTGGTGAAAATGGATTTCAACTATTATTTTAATAATAATGATTCAAAGATTAGGACCCGTCACGCGATCTCCCGCCTGTGGCGAACATGAGACCAGACTTGTGATCAACTCGCTTTCAGCAACACAGAGGCCTGGACTCAGTTCTCCAGCATTTATCATTTTCGGAACAACGGTCGAAGACTTGATAATGAAAGATGAGCGCAGATGAAAAAGTCCTGTTTTTTCGAAATCCAGTACCTATATAATTCGTAAAAGCAGTTAAGGACCGTCTCATCAGACCGGTCCGGGTTCGGGGAAACAGCGATTTGGCATCAAACGGCCCATCACGGATACTGGTCATCGACGACGATGACAGCATCACCAGTTTTATCGCGGCGTCACTGACCATTGACGGGCACCAACCTATCATCACGTCCAGCGTGGAAGACGCTTTGCATGGTTTTGAAGCGATGAATTATGCCATGGTCATCACCGACATTTTCATGGACGGGATGGGTGGCATTGAGGGCATTGCCGAGATCAGGAAGCGGCGACCCGACATAAAGATAATTGCCATGTCCAGTGGATATGCTGGCATGTCCACAGACAACGCCCTGTTAGCGGCAAAAAAGATTGGCGCAGATGCGACCCTGGCTAAACCATTTACACCGGAAGAGATCAGTCTGCTGGTTGGCGAAATGCTAGACTAATTACGCACTATTGCTTGCGCAGGCCGCCATCGCCACGCACCGATTGCAGCCAAAAGGCCAACAACTGCCGTGGCTCCGGCCAGCACGATAGCAAGGTCATATCCGCCAACAGTCCACAGTAAGGCTGCCACAGACGGTGCGGCGGCGTAACCGCCCATATAGGGGATGGCCAGCATACCCGAAATTACGCCAAAATTCCGACGCCCCAGCAACTCAGCGGTTATGACCGGTCGAATGATACTGCTGACCCCCACACCCGCGCCCTGCAGAATGACGAATGCAACCACCAGCGCGGGCGCACTGCGCATGCTCAGTAACGCCGTTGCCGCCAGAATCAGGGCAACAAATGAACCCATGGTAATGGCCAGAACAGACACGTGGCGTTCCGCCGCCATCATGGCGAGGCGACCGGCGACCTGCATGGGACCGATCATGGATGCGGCCATGACCGCCGCTTCCGGGTGTATGCCCCGGTCATCAAGAATGGGTAACAGGTGAGTAATGATCATGCCATGTCCAAGAGACATGGTCAGGACGGCGGTGCCCAGCAGCCAGAACGTAAGCGTCCGCGCCACGACCATCGCATCGCGGGTGTTCGGGCTGCTCTTGGGCGCATCGTGCCTGCCGACGATCGCCACACGTTTACTGCTGAGCCAGATGGTTGGAACAGAGACCACGAACAGACATCCGGCAAAAACCAGGACAGTATTCCGCCAATCCATTATTTCTGTCAGGGCATGCGCGCCCGGGAAGGCAATGGTTCCTGCCAGTCCGGCAGCCAGCGTAACCAGGGTTATGGCGCGCTTGGCGCGGTCGGCCATATAGTGGGTGAGAACGGCGAAGCACGCTTCATAGAGCGACGCCGACATGGCGATTCCAAGGCCAAACCACACAGCGTAAAATTGCCACAGTTCCGTAACCTGCGACAACAATACCAGCATTACACCACCAAATGCGGTTCCGCCTGTAAATACGTATCGGCCATATCCGTGGTCAATGAGACGGCCGGCAAAGGGTGCCAGCAAGGCAGACGTCACGAGCGCCAGAGTCAAAGCACCGGAAAGCTCTGTCTTCGTCCATCCCAAACTGCGCTCCCATTCAGGTAACAAGGCAGGGAACAGATAGTAGAACGAAGCCCAGGCGATGGTTTCGCCCACTGCCATGGGCCATACGATTCTGTGAAAATCACGCCCGGATATCATGGCGCAACAGGGCTGAAACTCATGGTGTGCCGCCGGTATCGGCAAACAGGTCGACAGACCGTATGCCCGCTATAATTGCAGCTTCGTCGTTGTCGCCTGTGTCGCCACTGGCACCGACCGCGCCCATAATAACACCGTTTTCGCGATCACGAATCAGCACGCCGCCCTGCACCGGCAGTAATCGTCCCTGCGCGACTGTCGCCAGCGGCGCGAGGAACTGTATTTCCCGGCCTGCGTAACCGCGGCTGCCCATGCCCAACCCCAGACATCCATAAGCTTTGGCCGTGGCCATCTCTGGGCGCAGGATACCGCTGTCATCGTCACGCATGAAAGCGACCATATGCCCACCAGTGTCCAGCACAACGACAGTCAGCGGTTTCAGGTCCAGTTCGCGACCGGTTTTCAGGGTGGCCTGAGCGATCTTTACAGCCTGATCAAGGTTGATTGATGACATTATCGATCCCTACAGCAGTTTTGATGAATTTCATCCACAGATTGGCACGTAAAATCGATGGCGCAAGCCTGATCTTTCGCCTAGAGTTCCCGCTCCATAAATCAGAAGGTTTGTCCCATGGCAGGTAGCGTCAACAAAGTCATTCTGGTCGGAAATCTGGGCCGCGATCCGGAAGTCCGTCATGCTCAGAACGGCTCGAAAATCGTCAACATGTCCGTCGCCACGTCCGAATCCTGGAAGGACCGCCAGTCAGGCGAACGGCGGGAAAAGACCGAGTGGCATCGCGTCGTCATCTTTGACGAACGTATTGGCGAAGTTGCCGAAAAATACTTGCGAAAAGGCTCCAAGGTTTACCTGGAAGGCTCAATTCAAACCCGCAAATGGACCGGCAACGATGGTGTTGAGAAGTACACCACGGAAGTCATTCTGCCACGTTTCAATGGTGTGTTAACAATGCTCGATACCCGTGGTGGTGGCGAGGGTGGCGGTTACAGTGGTGGCGGTGGTGGTGGTGACACGTCGCCTCCCGATTGGGATAGTCCAGACTCAGGGGGCGGCATGGGCGGCGGTGCCGACCTGGATGACGAGATACCATTCTGAGCCACACCTTGTTTCGTAACGGGCCCGGAATCCTCCGGGTTTTCCGTTGATTGCAGTCCGGGTCTGGTGCTGATCATGTCACCTGCGCAGCGCAACGTTGTAATCCTGGCAATATGTCAGGGGATGTCTGTATCCGGGCTTGTCATTCTCGGTATTGTGACGGCACTTGCCGGTCAGCTCTTGTCTGACAACCCGGCATTTGCCAGTGTGCCTTTGGCCCTGCAACTGACCGGCACCATGACCATGACCATTCCGGCATCCTTGCTGATGGCGAGAATCGGTCGGCGTCCCGGCTTTATTCTGGGCCAAGCCATCGGTGTGGTTGGTGGTAGCCTCGGTGCTTACGCATTGATGTACTCCAAATCTTTTGAATTGCTGTGTTTTGCCGGCTTTATGGTCGGCGTATCCAATGCGTTCTGGCAGTACTATCGTTTCGCTGCCGTTGACACTGCCGAAAAAGGATATGAGGCTCGTGCCATCAGTTATGTTCTGGCAGGCGGCGTCATCGCGTCGCTGGTAGGTCCCGAAGTTGCCAAAATTGCGGAAGTATTTTTAGCCCCGGTGACGTTTGCCGGTTCTTATCTCGCGTACACAGGGTTTTGCCTGACGGGCATCCTGGTGTTGTCGCTCTTGACGATCCCCAAACCAGTAAAAGGATGGCAAACAGGGGGCGGGCGACCGTTGCTGGATATCATGCGCCAGCCCACCTTCGTGGCCGCGGTTATGTCGGGAATGGTTGGATATGGCCTGATGGCGCTTGTCATGACAGCGACTCCGTTGTCCATGGTGGCTTGCGGTTTCGAGTTCAGCGATGCTGCCTTCATAATCCAGTGGCATGCTTTTTTCATGTTCGCGCCCGGATTCCTTACCGGACATCTGATCAGATGGTTCGGCGTCACTGTCGTTATTATGGTGGGAACCTTGTTGATGCTCATCTGCATGACGATCAATACGGCAGGGATCAGTATCTATCATTTCTGGTTTGGCCTCGTGACTGTGGGCATCGGCTGGAATTTCATGTTTATCGGCGGAACGACGCTGCTCACCGAAACATACCGTCCCGAAGAGAAAGCCAAGGTTCAGGCAGCCAATGACTTCTTGGTGTTTACCACGGCCGCCATTGCCAGTTTCTCTTCTGGCGCCCTGCAGAATTTGGTGGGTTGGACGGCAGTCAATCTGGCAGTCATCCCGCCAGCGCTGATCGTGTTCTGTGTTGCCTTCTGGTTAAGGACCAGACGCCACGCCATTGTCGAAGCGTGACCTGAGAAATTTAACCAGTGTTCGAGAGTATTGGTCGAACAGCCTTGATGTACTGAAACTGCAGGTCGCCGTTTGCCAATGCTTCGGCCCGCCCGCGACTGCGCCGGAGCAGCCCTTCGTATCCATCTTCGCCCATTGCGCAGATCAGCTCAGACCGTGCGTTTCCCATGACGTCGTCAAGGATTTTCTCCGCAAAGTCAGCAATGTCGGCTGATACATCACGGACCTCTATATGCTCGAAGCCTGTAACGGCGAGCGCTTCCTTGTGCGCTTGAGAGGATTTGAAATGAAATATCAGGCCGGCGGCCACGAGGTCATTCACAAAATCCTGATAACTCTGTGACGGCACTGTGTCGCAACCCTTCATCCAGTCTGCGGCAACAAATGTGCCACCGGGTCGCAGCACGCGATGGATTTCCTGAAACAAGAGTATCAGATCAGGAATATGGCACATCATGGCTTTACTGTGCACAACGTCGAAATGGCAATCGGGAAAGGGCAGGGGACCGGGCTCTACAAGTGTCGGTCTGATTACATCTTCGAACCCGGCTTCGCGAACGGCATTTCGGGTAACATCCAGATTGCCGGCATCAACGTCGATGCTCGTTACGCTGGCAGCCTTGAACGTTCCCCCGAGCAACAGAGAGTCGCCGCCAAGACCACAGCCCAGATCCATGATCTCCAACCCTGCGATATCCAGACCATTCAGCAGTCGTGCCATGTGATCGGGCCCACCCGGCGAGGTAAAACCATTACCAAACATGCGTTGCAGGCTTAATCTCGTCGCATCAGAATACTGTGCCTTGTCGCTCATTATTCCAGCTCCTTTACATGCTTTCTCACGAAAACCCCGCGGCTGTCTTACCCCGAATGCTAACGCGGTTTTGCCAGAAATAAAACAACGCCGCATCGTCATAATAGTGTTGATCTCAGGCGGGCGAAAAGACCAGTTTCAGGGGCTTGTACCGGTTGTGTGCGGGTGCGAAAGATGGTAAAAAAAGGCGACTGATTCTTGCGCTGTATCTGCGCATTTAAATTATTGAAAAGACTGGATTTTTCCGAGTTGACCACACCGCCAGATTCGCCCAAAGATTCTGCCCCTACACCACCTTCCGGATTTGATGTTTCGCTTGTCTCCATAGAAGAGGAAATGCGTTCCTCTTATCTGGATTATGCCATGAGCGTTATTGTCAGCCGGGCATTGCCGGATGTGCGCGACGGACTCAAACCTGTACACCGGCGCATTCTCTATGCCATGAAGGAAAATGGCTATGAGGCGGGTAAACCTTACCGTAAATCGGCCCGTATCGTCGGTGATGTCATGGGTAAGTATCACCCCCATGGCGATCAGGCCATTTACGACGCCATGGTCCGCATGGCACAGGACTTTTCGCTTCGTTTACCGTTGATTGACGGGCAGGGTAATTTCGGTTCCATGGATGGTGATCGTGCTGCCGCCATGCGATATACAGAGGCCCGCCTTGCCCGCTCGGCTCATACGCTGTTGGAAGACATAGATCGCGACACGGTTGATTTTCAGGCCAACTATGATGAATCCTCCAAGGAACCCAGTGTCCTGCCCGCTGGCTATCCAAATCTGCTGGTCAATGGCGCGGGGGGTATCGCCGTCGGTATGGCGACCAATATTCCACCCCATAATCTGGGCGAAGTTGTCGCCGCATGCTGCGCCTACATCGAGAATCCGAACATCTCGATTGACGAGATTATAGAAAACTATGTCAGCGGCCCGGATTTTCCAACGGGTGGATTGATTCTGGGACGAGCCGGTATCCGGTCTGCATTCCATACCGGGCGTGGTTCCGTAGTCATGCGCGGACGTACCACATTCGAAGAAATTCGCAAGGACCGCCAAGCAATTATCGTTCACGAGGTTCCCTACCAGGTCAACAAGTCCCGCATGATCGAGATTATGGCAGAGGCTGTCCGTGACAAAAAAATCGAGGGCATTTCCGACCTTCGAGACGAGTCGGACCGCGATGGCGTACGGGTCGTCGTTGAACTGAAACGTGACTCGGAACCAGAAGTCGTACTGGCTCAACTGTTCCGATTTACGCCGCTGCAAACGAGCTTTGGCGTGAACATGCTGGCCCTGCTTAACGGCCAACCTCAGCAAATGAATATCAAGCAGATCATTGAGGCTTTCGTGGCTTTCCGCGAAGAAGTGATCCGCCGGCGCACCATTTTCGAGCTGAGCAAAGCCAGGGAGCGCGCCCACGTTTTGGCAGGGCTTGCCGTCGCCGTCGCTAATATCGACGATGTCATTGCCTTGATCCGAGCAGCCAAGGACCCGCAAACGGCGCGCGAGCAGCTTCAACAGGTTGCATGGCCTGCTGAGGACGTTGCGCCCATGATTGCCCTATTGGACGAGCCTGGTCACAAGGTCGTGGACGGCAAGTACCAACTGTCTGAAGCCCAGGCCAAGGCCATTCTGGAGTTGCGCCTACATCGGCTGACCGGCCTTGAGCGCGACAAGATTGGTGGTGATTTACAGGAACTGAGTGAACAGATTATCGAGTATCTGGAAATCCTTGGTTCTCGTGAGAAGCTGTATGGCATTTTGCGCGAAGAACTTGAGAAGATCAGTGCGGACTTTGCCAACGACCGTCGCACAACAATTATCGAGCAGGAGTTCGAGTCCGATATCGAAGACCTGATCCAGCGAGAAGACATGGTGGTCACGGTTACCGAGTCTGGTTACGTGAAACGCGTGCCGCTTTCCACGTATCGTGCCCAACGCCGGGGCGGTAAGGGGCGGAGCGGCATGAGCACCCGGGACGAGGATTTTGTTACCCAAGTGTTCGTGGTCAACACCCACACGCCGGTTCTGTTCTTCTCGTCCAGCGGCATGGTGTATAAGATGAAGGTCTATAAGTTGCCGCTGGGTACACCAACAGCACGGGGCAAGGCACTGGTTAACCTGTTGCCGCTCGACGAAGGCGAAACGATCACCACCCTTATGCCATTGCCGGAAGACGAGGACACCTGGGCGGACCTGTTTGTCATGTTTGCCACCAGTTCCGGCAACGTACGCCGCAACAGATTAAGCGATTTCACCAACGTTATGGCCAATGGCAAGATAGCCATGAAACTTAACGAAGGTGATCAATTGGTCCGGGTCCGCACCTGTACGGAAGAGGAGGACGTGCTGCTCAACACCTATTCAGGCAAATGCATTCGCTTCTCCGTCAATGATGTGCGGGTATTTTCGGGCCGAACCTCAACGGGTGTGCGCGGTATGCGGCTGGCCAAGGATGACGAGGTCATGTCCATGTCCGTACTGCGTCATGTCAAAGCCGAGGTTGCTGACCGGGATGCCTATCTGCAGGCCGTGGGTGCCAACCGGCGCATTTTGGGTAGCGACTATACAGACCGTGCCGAAGATAAGGCACGGGACGAAGAATTGGCAACGCGACTGAATGAACCTCTTTTCCAGGACATGGCGGCCAATGAAGAGTTTGTCCTGACAATCACCAAGGATGGGTTTGGCAAACGAACATCGGCCTATGAGTACCGAATTGCCGGTCGCGGTGGCAAAGGTATCGCCGCCATTGATACGGCGCGTGGCAAGAAGCAAACCAGCGTTGTCGCCTCATTTGCTGTGATCGAAGGGGACCAACTGGTTATGGTGTCTGACGGTGGTCAGTTGATCCGATGCGGCATTGATTCTATCAGCGTTGTCGGTCGCAGCACCCGCGGTGTCACCATTTTCAAAACTGCCGATGATGAGTCCGTGGTTTCTGTTTCCAGACTGCGCGAAGACGTGGATGATGAAGAAGAGGGCGAACCGGTTGCAGACGAAGCAGCCGCCGACGTACAGTCTTTGGACGATCAGGCCGTCAATGAAGTATCAGACGATAGCGACGACACGGAATCGGTCGAGTAGGCGATAGTCCCTGCGTCAGGGAACTTTTAAAGGGTATGTACATGGGGAATCGCATTGGTATCTATCCCGGGACGTTTGATCCCGTCACCCTGGGCCACACGGATATTATTTCCCGCGCCCAGAAGGTGGTGGACAAACTGGTCATTGCGGTCGCCGGGAATGACGGCAAGGGTCCCCTGTTTCCATTGACAGAGCGTGTTGCGCTGCTGGAAGACGAGATTTCGGGCTTACGCACTAATGGGTATGCGGAGATCGAAATTGTCAGCTTCGAAAGCTTGCTGGTGAACTTCGCCGTCGAGGTAGGTGCATCCGTTATTATACGTGGGCTTCGTGCCGTTTCCGACTTCGAATACGAGTTTCAGATGGCCGCCATGAACGCCCGTATGCAGCCCGATGTGGAAACCGTGTTCCTGATGGCGTCAGACCGTTACCAGTTCATATCGTCCCGCTTTGTAAAGGAAATCGCCCGTCTGGAGGGGGATATCTCACATTTTGTTTCACCCGGTGTATCTGCGCACCTGAAACAGCATTTTGGCACCTGAGAAATCATAACGGTGAAAGCAGACGCGGGTTTGACTTCGCCTCTAAATCATATAAAACCTCTGCTTCGCGAACGCCGGTAACACGCAACGTTTCGTCTCGGCGGGCACTTAGCTCAGTTGGTAGAGCATTCGACTTTTAATCGAACGGTCGTAGGTTCGAATCCTACAGTGCCCACCATTTTTTCCAACCAGTATCAATCTGCAAGATGGGCGCAACAGAATTGTCGGCCCCGATTCAAAAATGCCCGTTAAGGTGTTTGTGCAAGCCTACGGCTGAGTCACGTTTTGGTGTTGACCTGTAGATTCCGATCTTGATTTCTGTCATATAATTGCGATTGACTAGGCTGATTTTTCTCACATTGGGACCAGAATTACGATGGAAATGTGGAGTAAGATTGAACACTGGACATACTATATCAGTAGTCTCGACACACCATCCACTCAGTTTGAGTATCACGAACCCATGGTCGCCCTGTGGAATGACAAGCGTCACGGAACGCAATTGCCAGCATGGTCAGATTTTGAGCTGGAAGATTTCAAAGGCTGGTGGGGATGGATAACGGTTGTTGACTGTCTGTCACCGGACGGTGACGACTGGGTGTATCGGTTATGGGGATCGGAAGTTGCCAGGTTTACGGGGCATGAAATGACCGGCAAGGCGATGAAGGCGAAACAATCCGATGATGTTGTCGATGTTCTGCATTACAACGATCACGATTTTGACCATATGAAGCTTCTTTATGATGAGAAGAAAATCGGTTTGCTGGAAGGCCCCGTAAACACGGAGATTCCAAACCTGAACTGGGTCAGCATCAACCGACTGCCGCTCGCAAACGATGGTAGCAGGGTCGACAAATTCCTCAACGCCGTGTCGCCCAGAAAAGTTCCCCTGATGCTTTTCGACTAAGGTCCCTGGCTGTGCCTAGCGAGCCGGTTCTCGCAGTATTTCCAGGGGATCTGAATCGACATTGCTGCCCACATGGGACAAGGATTCAAAAAACAGTCCAAACAGCTCTGACTGGGATGATATTTCCAGTTTGATATAGATGCTTTTCATGTGATTTCTGACCGTGCCGGGCGAGATGTCCAGCAACCGGGCGATGGACTTAGCAGAGTGCCCGCGCAGCAAGAGATGGGTAATCTCGCTCTCCCTGGCCGTGAGGTACGCGGTGCCGAATTTTCGAAACGCCTGGGTCATACGCATGTGGAAATCCATA
>JAJFID010000145.1 GCA_021775325.1 Rhodospirillales bacterium | reverse complement strand
AAGACGGCATTAGCGATGACGAACGCATCGCGACTGACGACATGATAGCGCAAGGGTTTGATGCTGCCTTGGCGGGCTTGATTGATAGTCGACACGAAGAGGGCGCGCGCCTCGCAAAAGTTCTTGATAGCCAGGTTTCATCAATTGATACGTTACGGTTGCAAGCGCAAGACTTGGCCACGACTCAATCAGAATTGATTAGCGAACGAATTCGTAATGGAGTGTCCAAACTGCTTGAGAGTTCTCCCCCACTTTCAGAGGACCGTTTGGCCCAGGAAGCCGCAATTTTGCTTACCAAGGGTGATATTAGGGAAGAGTTGGACAGACTTCACGCCCATTGTCAGGCCGCGTCAGAGCTGTTGAAAAATGATGGTGCAATTGGTCGCAAGTTCGACTTCTTGTGCCAGGAGTTTAATCGAGAAGCCAATACAATCTGCTCCAAAGCAATCGCACCCGAATTGACACAAACTGGATTAGAACTCAAAGTCGTTGTTGATCAACTGCGAGAGCAAATTCAAAACGTTGAGTGAGGTTACTGTGAACGATTCTTTGTCTATCGCACCAGACATTCGCCGACGTGGGCTAATGCTTGTGCTGTCTTCTCCATCAGGTGCGGGGAAATCGACTATTGCGCGCGCGCTTCTGGAAAGTGATGACAAGCTGACAATGTCAGTTTCTGCGACAACGCGGGCACCACGCCCGGGTGAGGTTGATGGCGAACATTACTACTTTGTGTCACGTGAGAAATTTGATGACATGGTTGCCAGCAACGAATTTCTTGAGCACGCAACCGTATTCGACAATTCCTACGGGACACCAAAAGCGCCTGTGGAAGCCGCAATGGAGGAAGGTCGAGACGTTTTGTTCGATGTTGACTGGCAGGGTGCTCAGGAAATACAGCAGTACGCTCATGATGATCTGGTGTCTGTATTTGTGCTACCGCCGTCGGTGGAGGAACTTGAACGGCGATTGTTTAATCGGGCGCAGGATAGTGAGGAGGTCGTTCGGGGGCGCATGGCCAAGGCGACATCTGAGATGAGTCACTGGGACGCGTACGAATACGTGATTATCAATGCGGATATTGAACAAAGCGTTTCAAATGTTCGAGCCATACTGGATTCAGAACGTCTAAAAAGACGCAGGCAAAACGGCCTTCTTGAGTTTGTCCGGGCGCTAGGTGTCGGTCAGTAGGTCCTATGCCTTTCTTCGGAAGGCTTCAGCAATTCGACAAAAATCTTCCACCGATAGTTCCTCGGCCCGTTGTGTTGGATCAATGTCCAGTTTATCAAGATTCACGCCCAATGGTTTCAGGCTTGTACGGAGCATCTTTCGACGTTGCCCAAAAGCAACCTGAGTCACTCGTTCCAAACATTCCCATTTGGCTGGTGCGTGTGGTCCGTTGCGGGGCGTAAGTGTAACAACGGTCGATGTAACCTTAGGTGGTGGTGTAAAAGCTTGTGGAGAGATGTTGAACTCAAATCTGACATTCCACAGCCATTGAGTTATTACAGATAGCCTGCCGTACGATTTGGATCCCGGTTCCGCCATAATGCGCTCAGCGACTTCGCGTTGAAACATCAGGGTCATGCTTTCTATGCTGCTATGCAGTCGGAGGCACTTGAGCAAGAGTGGCGTGGCTATGTTGTACGGCAGATTGGCTACAATGCGTCTGGGGGATGTCCCGATCTTTTCTATGTTTGTCTGCAGCGCGTCCGCCTCAATAATCGTCAATCCGTCATCGGAAGCGTTCATTATCAATCGTGCAGCTTGGACACACCGCTGATCGCGTTCAATGGCGTGTACATGTCGGGCACCGGCTAGAAGCAATGCTCGTGTCAATCCGCCCGGTCCCGGACCAATTTCGATGACATCACAATGATCCAGAGGACCTGCCACCTTCGCAATTCGCGCGGTAAGATTTAGATCCAGTAAAAAATTCTGACCTAGCGATTTTTTTGCACGAAGATCATACTGTTCAATAACGTCGCGGAGAGGTGGTAGTTCATCAAGTTCTGTTCGCATATCATTCAATCTGCCTGGCGAACATTTCGACTGTTTGCCATTTGCTCCGCAAGTTTCAACGCTGCAATGAAGCTTTGCGGGTTTGCGGTTCCGGTTCCGGCAATGCTCAACGCCGTTCCGTGATCGGGTGAAGTGCGAACAATGGGCAGACCGAGGGTAACATTGACTGCATTGTCTACATCCAATGCCTTGATAGGGATGAGTGCCTGATCATGATACTGGCAAATGGCCACATCATAGGTTTCTCGCATTCTCGGCATGAATAGTGCATCTGGAGGAATTGGCCCAACAACATCATACCCATCCTGCAGCAACGAGTTAATGGCTGGTTCGATAATATCAGTTTCTTCTGTGCCGAGATTCCCGTTCTCACCTGCATGAGGGTTCAAGCCCGCAATAGCCATACGTGGACGCGCGAAACCAAAGTCGTTTTGCATTGCTGTTTCGGCAATGCGCGCCTTGGCAATTATTGTAGCTTCGCTCAAATCGCGAATGGAACTGCTTAGGGACTGATGAACCATGATGGGTACGACACGTAACATTGGTGAAGCCAACATCATTACGGGAAAGTGGCCGCCACTAAGTTCCGCAATGTACTCAGTATGACCTGGATAGGAAAATCCAGCGTCATACAGTGTGTCCTTTTGAATTGGATTCGTTGTCATCGCATGCGCGGCACCGTCAAGGCAGTACTGTACCGCAAGCTCGATCGAAGCGCACACTGCATTGGCGTTTTCCGGTGATGGAACGCCCGGTACTCCATCAACGTCGAACCCGACGTCCAATACAGGTAGCCCGTGCCCAAATGCTTCAGTGACCTGCCTGGGATCATCAATCTCGACAACAGGAACATTCATCTCGAGGCGCTGGCTGATCGAGCGTAATCGACTTACGCTATCAATGATAAAGTACCGGGGAATTGCCGGTTTAGGTTGTGTCCATGCCATGAGGGCCAGTTCACCGCCTATTCCGGATGGTTCGCCCATCGTTACTGCGATTGCCGATTGTTGAGAAGAGGAGGGCGGACAGAGCATAGCCTGGTTATCGAACTTCAATATAAGCTGCGCGTCGGAGATCCCGCAGGGCCTGCCTCGCATAAACCGCAATGCGTTGTCCAAAAAGACGCCGCTCGATTTTTTTCTTTTCAGCAGCATCTGACGGTGTCTCTGGTTCTATTCGATTGCAAACCATAAGAACGACTACAGCGTCATCAGTTCGAATAGGCGGGCTTGGTGTACCAATCCGTTGACCCGACACAATGACAGAGAGCTCATTGGGCAGTTTAGTTAACTCAATTTCCCCAAGTCGACCAGAAAGCGGCGATCCAAATTGTTTTGCAACATCACTAAATGCTTCACAGTCACTGGTATCCCGTGTTCGCAGTGCGGCGGTATCCATGTAGGAGTTGACCGTCTCTTGTGACGCATCACTAGGCAATGGCAAATGAAATTGGTTGAGATCAACTACAATGCTCTGTTGTGGTTCCGACGAGCCTGTCTGAATGTCACGCAGGTTGATAATGATGTATGCGCCGGGAATGGATATCTCAGTGGATACCTGGCCTGGACGCATAGTACGCACAATCTGGGCGATTGCTTCTGGCAACTGGTCAAGGCGGATCCAATCGATGGCACCACCGTTGTTCGCTGTTGGTGCTTCTGAAAAGGCGCGTGCCAGAGATGCAAAACTGGCACCGTTCAACATTTCTTTGATCAATTGCTGAGCCTGTTGTCGGACCTCCTGGCTTTTCGATGGATTGTCGAACGGTAGTACGATCTCGGATAAGAGAAACATGGGTTGATTTTGAAGTTCCTTTGCTTTCGCTTGTTCCGCGGCAATGTCTTCTACTGATATCTCGACGTTGCTACCATATTTCAAGGGAACAATTCGGCTCCAGGCGATTTCTGCTTTCGCTTGGAAAAGCAATGTTTCAACACCGATACCCTGCGACTCAAGTGTCTCAACAAGGCGCTCAGGCGTCATTTTGTTCCTCCTTGCCGACATGACCAATGCACCATCCAAGTCCGCTTGTGTGACTTCGATGCCAAGTCTTGTTGCTTCCTGCAGTTTTAACTTTTCATCGATTAAGAGTCGAAGAACCTGCGGCGCTAACCGTTCGACCGTCTGCTGGTTTCTTGGTAATTCGGATAAGGTGATAATCAAGAGAGTTCGAGAATGAAGGTCAAATGCGGAAATAACATCATCATTTACGATGGCGGCAATTCTCAATGATTCTTGAGCGTGCGATACAGTTGGCTTGGTAATCAAACCATACGCGAGTATGCCCAGGAGCAGTAGTACGTGGATTGCGGGGCATGCGATCTTGAATGGAACTCTTGTCATCAGTAATTTGCCGTTACTTCACCGAGTGTCTTAAAGGCCACTTGGAAAATTAT
>JAJFID010000144.1 GCA_021775325.1 Rhodospirillales bacterium | reverse complement strand
CTTTCTGCCAGGCCTTGCGCATTACCCGACTCGCTGGCTTTCCAGGCGGCAATACGCGATGAGTCGATACGGCTCATCTGACCCGCACCAATGCCAACAGTAGCGCCGTTTTTCACATAGACGATACCATTGGATTTTACGTGTTTGCAGACTGTGAAAGCAAACATCATATCAGCCAGTTCCTGCTCCGTTGGGTGACGCCTGGTGACCACGTTCAATTCATCATCTGTGAGACTGTTATCCCGACCCTGCAACAGGATACCGCCGGAAAGCGTCCGCACCGTCATGCCGGGTGCGTGAGTGTCGGGCATACCCTCCGTCAGCAGCAACCGCAGGTTCTGTTTGCCGGACAGAACCGTACGGGCGTCTTCATCCGCGTCCGGTGCGATAATCACTTCCGTGAATGTCTTGGTAATCTGCTCGGCTGACGCGCCGTCGAGCGTGCGGTTCAGCGCGACAATGCCGCCGAACGCACTGACCGGGTCACACTTGAGGGCTTGCTCGTAGGCTTCCAGAAGCGTCGCACCCGTTGCAACACCACAGGGATTGGCGTGTTTGATAATGGCGCAGGCCGGGACATCGGTAAACTCAGCCACCAGTTCAAACGCTGCATCTGTATCATTCAGATTGTTGAAACTCAGCTCCTTGCCCTGTAACTGTGCCGCCGTGGCAACACCGGCGCGTTGTTCACCCGTGACATAGAATGCCGCGTGCTGATGGGGGTTTTCACCATACCGCAGATGCTGTTTTAGGGTGCCGCCAAAAGCAATACGATGCGGGAAAGGATCGTTGATCTGAACCGCAAACCACTGGGAAATTGCCGCATCGTAAGCACCCGTACGGGCGTAGGCTGTGGCCGCCATTTTGCGCCGGAAATCCGGCGTGGTGCCGCCATCGTTATCATCCATTTCGGCAATAACGCGGACGTAATCTTCCACATCCACCACAACCGTGACGTCCCGATGGTTTTTGGCGGCCGAACGAATCATGGCGGGTCCGCCGATATCGATATTTTCGATGCACGTTTCAAAATCCGCGCCCTTGGCAACGGTTTCTTCGAAGGGATAGAGGTTAACCACCAGCAAATCTATCGCGCCAATACCGTGTTCCTTCATGGACGCCAGATGATCGGGGTTGTCCCGCACCGCCAGCAATCCGCCGTGAATGGTCGGGTGCAGCGTTTTGACCCGACCGTCCATCATTTCCGGCGAACCGGTATGATCGGAAACCTCGGTAACGGGCACGCCTGCGTCGGCCAGCATTCTGGCAGAACCGCCGGTCGACAGGATATCAACACCTCTCTCGGCAAGATACTGGCCGAACTCTACAAGACCGGATTTGTCGGAAACCGAGATAAGTGCACGTTTAATGATGGAGGACATGGAAAAGAACCTTCGCTGAACCTGAGCAAACGATGAGGTGTTTTAACATGGGGGCTCCGATGATCCAGTGTTTATCCACTAATCTGTCGCAGTAAGGATAAACGCGTCGATAGACCCGTAGAATTCCTTGTCATGCGCCTTTATTTTCTCCAGAGGCCAATCCCACCATGCGATTGCAAGCAGCGCCTTGATCTGGTCAGGGGAAAATCGATAGCTAATGACTTTGGCAGGGACACCCCCGACGATGGCATAATCAGGGACATCACTACTCACAACAGCACCAGCCGCAATGGCAGCACCGTGTCCTACAGTCACCCCACTCAGGATCATGGCCCGGGCACCAATCCATACATCGTTGCCAATGACAACCGCCCCCTTGGTCACTGCATCAACGTTTTGCCCGACATCGGCCAGCAATGTGCGAAAAGGGAATGTGGACGGCAGGTCCAGTGGGTGATCGGCTTTTGAAAAAATGATCACTTCCGGTCCGACCGAACAAAACTGGCCGACACTGATCGGCGCGTCCGGGGACAATCCGGCAAAGGAGTTCCGATCCAGTCCGTAACTGTGGCGTCCAATGGATACATAATCCGGCAGCATGTCGCGGGAACGTCGCCGGGAAAACAACCGGCTCAGTTTTTTAAGAAACCGGCTCATTCCGTCACACCATCCGGATTCTGGCGCGACCAATAATCAATAGCGTGATCGAGACCATCGAGAAGATCATACGCGGCGTGAAATCCAAGTTCATCCCGCAAGCGGGTGACATCTGCCACCAGCGATTCAGGCTCGCCCGACCTGTCATCCATAGCGCCGATGTTTAACAAATCCGACCGGTTGAGTTTGTTACCGATCATCTCAGCCACATTCTTCAGGGATAAACCCGTACCGCTGCCAATATTGATAGCGCCGGTCATCGAACCAACGGCCAGTTCCGCAAACGCGCGTCCGGCATCCCGGGTATCCAGGAAATCCCTGATTTGCCGCCCGGAACTCATAGGGGCTTCGCGTTGCGAGAGAAGGTTCCGAATGATCGAAGAAACAAACCGTTGCGGATGCTCCCGCTCACCATAGAGCATGAAAATCCGACCCCAGGCACATGATGCACCGTCGGCGATCCGTTCATGGACCGAACTAAAAAAAGCGCACTTCGCCACCGCGTAAGGCGTCGCCGGAACACATGGCGTATTGGTTTCGTGAGCGATGCCGCCTTCACCGAGCGCAGACCAGTCGTATTCTGCGCATGATCCGGCAAACACAGATCGTGCCCCACCGTTTTTCAGAAAGGCATCGTGCAGGGCCAGACTGGCCTTCAGCCACTCGGTATTGGATTCGGCACTCCAGAACACACCGGTCTCCGTCTCCCAGGCTAGATGCACCAAAACATCGGGCAGTATGCGGTGGATCAGTTGTTGTGGCGCGTCGTCATTGAGGAGGTCGACCGCGACGACCTGTGCGCCGGCAATTGCATCCGGTGCACGGCTTGCAACCACCACATCACACCCAATTTGCACCAGCGCCTGTGATGTATGGCGGCCAACAAATCCACTGCCGCCCGTAACCAGTACGCGGGTCATGACGCAATGTAGTCAGGATACGTGGCGTCGCGCTCGCTTATAATCAACGGTCGATGCGGCCACGATATGGAAAACGCCGGATCATCCCAACGCACGCCACAGGCTGTATCCGGCAAATAGGCCTGATCCATCATGTACAACAAGGCCGCGTCGTCACACAACGTCAGGAAACCATGGGCACAACCGGCAGGGATCACCAGTGCCTGCATGTTGTCACTGGAAAGCTCTGTGCCAAACCACGCCAGATAGGAACTGGAGGTCGGTCGCAGATCAACGGTCACGTCCCAGACCGCACCATGCACACAGCGGACAATCTTGGACTCAGGTGCCTCATCAGACTGGTAATGAAGGCCGCGCAAAGTCCGGTCGGCTGAATTCACAGATACGCTGGACTGGGCAACCTGAAAGAGAATCCCCTGGTCGGCAAGTTCCGTTTCGCAGAACAAGCGCGCAAACGCGCCGCGGTCATCCTCACGAATATCTGTGGAAAGCACGAACACGCCTTTGACATTGGTTTCTTCGGCGTTCACCGGAAAACCTCGATACTGGGAACGGCTGTAACACATTGACCATGCCAGCCCGGTATCTTGCTCAGGTCTGCCGCGATCTCTGCTTTCAGATTCCATGGCAGAATAACAACATAATCGGGGTTGTTTTGCTCGATTG
>JAJFID010000143.1 GCA_021775325.1 Rhodospirillales bacterium | reverse complement strand
ACACAGATAGAGCGCCCCGCGCCGTTCGGATCCCACAAACACCGCCAGCGCCAGCGCCGCCAGGATGCCGCCGACCGCCCGCGTGGCATGCATTTCGCCCAGCCCCTCGGCACCCACCTGGAACCGCACCGTCGCCAGTTCCGGCAGGGTCGTGGAGAACGAAAAACCAAATACCTCGACCACGGCAGTGATGATGATCAGCATGAACAAAACACGGTTGGTGCGCATTTCACCCACGCACTGGCGCAGGTTCTGGGCCATGGGCACGCGCTCGATGAATTCTGCAAGCCCGGCCGAGCGCAACCTCGACTGCATCACGTAGGCCATGGCATGTGATGCAGCCAGACACAGGATCGCGGTGGGCGCGCCATACCGTTGCATGATGGCACCACCGACCAGCGCACCGACCAACTGCCCCGAACGGGATGCCAGATTGAGAAGACTGAGACCAGCCACAATATCGCGGCCACCAACCAGGTCGTAGGCGTAACTCATCCGCGCCGCGTAGGCCGAGTCCCGGATGCTGCCGGAAACGATGGCGAACGTCAGAACCAGCCACAGCCCGGTTGGCAGCAGGGCAACCAGCGTCGCAAAAATCACCAGGTTGATGACGACAGCCAGTTCCACCCGCCTGAGCAGGGTGCGTCGATCCATCCAGTCGGCCATGGCACCTGATAACAGCCCGAACACCAGCATTGGCACGTTGTACAACGCCACAGTAACACCCACCCAGACGGAGGACTGGGTGATCTCGAAGGCCATAATGCCGATGATCACCAGTTCACCACTCATGCCCACATTATTGAACAAAGAGCCGCCGCACAGCTTCAGAAAATCACGTCCACGTAATGTGGGGTTGCCAAGAACATGCCCGATCAGCGGCAAGCGTCCCACCCGGCCAATAGGTGCCGAGGAATCACCGCTGCGGTCGTCGTCATGGCTCGTCATCGGCATCTCGACAGAATGTTAAGAGCGGGAGGGTCGGTGGAACCGGTATTCGAATAAACACGGGTCAGCGTCTTGATGTTGGCGATCATACGCAGATAGCGCGACTGTTGTAACGGGAAACGCCACATGAACTCTGGTGCGTGCTGCCCGGTCGACCTTATCTCTAATCGAAAAGCCACGGGTTCTCGAATCTCGCCAATGTCCCCCTACAATCCATGAAAAACTGTTTATCACAACAAGCTAATCACAGCACCCGTCACCCATCTGGATCGGCGGGCATGGCACAGTGGCGTAGGAACAGAACACACAACAGTCACCGGGTTTCGGTTTCAGAACGGCACTGCATCCGGTGCAGTCGTAGAACCACTGACAGGCGTCCGTGGGCATAGTCTCGGTTGCCACATGTCCACACTCAGGGCACGTGATCACTGATTGCAGGATTATCCCGTTTTCTGGCGTCGCCATAGCGCATATCCTGTCATGCCAAGAAACATAAGCAGAGCCGGGAACAGCACGTAATCAAGATAACCGGCAATTGCCGACAGCCCCAACGTGCCCAGCAGGATGACCAGCACCGGCGTAAAACAACACAGAGCCGCCAGCACCGTTCCGATAATACCAGTCTTCAACAGACGGTCACGCATACCGCTTCCCTCTCGCACCGCATTCTCGATAGTCACGTACAGCGTATCAACCGGTTGGATGTCTGGAAAGGGGAGTGACTGGATGATTGTCTGGGGCATCTCGGTTTGACTTGCGTTTATATAGATTCAAACTGCAACTTGATCCTGTATGGTGTGGGACGAGCACAAGTCACGGAGAGAGCAATATGGCGGGACCGCCCATTGAACTGGTTGGCGTCAGTCTGGCGTTAGACGGCACGCCCGTGTTGAAAGACCTGAATCTTCGTGTGGACGCAGGCCAGTCGCTGGTTGTCATCGGGCCATCGGGCTGCGGCAAGACTGTGTTGCTGAAAACGATCATCGGCATCTACGAGCCGGATCAGGGCGACATTCGTGTTGACGGCCAGCCCGTATCAAGGCTTCGCGGTAACGAACGAGAAGAGATCAATCGCCGGTTCGGCATGCTGTTCCAGAAATCCGGCCTGTTTGACAGCCTGCTGGTGTGGGAGAACATCGCCTTTCGCATGTTACAGGAAAACACCCTGAACCGCAGCAAAGCCCGCGACCTGGCCATTGAGAAGATGGCGCTGGTGGGCCTGCATGCGCGCGAGGCCGATCTCTACCCCGTCGAACTGTCGGGCGGTATGCAGAAACGCGTCGGCATCGCCCGTGCCATTGCCAGTGATCCGGACGTGCTGTTGCTGGACGAACCCACGGCGGGGCTGGATCCCATCAGTTCCAATCTGATCAATGACATGATCCTGGATGTGGTTGAACGGCTGGGGGTGACAGTGCTGTCTGTCAACAGCGACATGAGCGGTGCCGCCAAAACAGCAGACACCGCCGCCATGCTCTACGACCGGCACATTATCTGGTCCGGGCCCACATCAGGCATGCTGGATGTGGATAACGCCCACGTCTCCCAATTCGTCAACAGCCGCGCCGAAGGACCCATCCCGACAATTGTCGGGGTGTGAAGTGGATGAAGAGCTTGTGCCTGCTTCGGCCCTGACCGGTCAAATCGTTTGTATACTTGTAGATAAAGGCGCATGGTCAATGGATAGGGCGTCGCAATCATCAAAATCTGGTCGATGTTCTATCCAGCTTTCTAAATAGTTTATGCTTAGCGATTCAGCTCTAAACGCTTCTACGGCGGGCGACTTTGCTATTGTGCCGTTACAATCACAGCCCGCGTGCAAAAAGCGTCGCTACAAAACCAACTAGAAACAGATCAAGCTGCTGCGAAGCACCCACCACCAGTTGGCTACTTCTAAAATTGTTCAGTAACTGCCGCAACACGCACACTGCCCTGCAAGCCACTTTGCGTGTCGATCATTCGACGACTGCCAGTGATGCCACCGATACCTCGATCTATTTGCTGAACTAATAGTTTTTCCGAAAGTAAGACGATCATGACGAATGCCGTATGGTTCTCAGCAAGAACATTTCTTTTGGCCACTCTGTGGTTTGCCATGGCGGCATCGCCGGTTGTTGCTATTGGTCAAACAGACGAGTTAGTCGTACCGGAAAATGCTACTGCAGATAATTATGGTGATGGCTGGCGATGTGACACCGGATTCGCAAAATCAGGCAAGACCTGCGTTGTTGTCATCGTTCCTGAAAATGCCTTTGCCACTGGTTCCACATACGGACGGGGCTGGGAATGTAGTTATGGCCACAAAGAAACTGGTGACACGTGCACCGCCGTTTTTGTGCCGAACAATGCCTACCTCGTAACGTATGGCGACTCTTGGGAATGCAGTCGCGGGTACATGAAGAATGCCAACACATGTAATGAAATTCTGGTCCCTGTAAACGCCTATCTAAGTGAATTTGCGAGCGGGATTGGCTGGGAGTGCGAAAGAGGATTCCGTGCCATTGAGAATACATGTGCGCCGGTGGTTATACCGGAAAACGGGTTTTTCAGCGGTTCAACTCATAAACGGGGATGGGAATGCAAACGCGGGTTCTCGGTTGCCGGCAGTACCTGCGAAGTAGTCCAGATTCCTGCCAACGCTCACCTGAACTATTTCGGGAACAAGTGGGAGTGTAACAAGCCATTTAGACAGGCCGGTGATCAATGCATCATCAAATGAACTAACGACAATTTGGCAACTGAAACGACGAAGGGATTTAAATGACGCAAAAAACAGACACGAACCATATAAAATCCAAGGAATACTTTGCTTCCAGTGACAACAGAACGAGACAGTTCCTGGAAGATAAGGAGGACGCCGAACGAACGCGGGTTGCAAAAACAGCGCGGTTGCGGGCTATACGTACTATTACTGAAAAGCAAGCGCGAGAAGCTTAGTCGATACGGCTCTGGCTGGTAGAGATTTCTTCTCGTGTAGGTCATTGCAGGTTGATTGCCTGCCGATGGCGCCCACGGCAGTAATATTTGTTACACCCATATTCATAAGAGCAGCATATCTTTGCCGCTATAATTGAAAGGGACATCTCATGTCCTTCAAGCAGTTTTCCAAAGCACAAGACGCTCCAAGTCAAGACACATCAGGCGATAAGCCGAAAGTCGCGCCAGCGGCTGTACAGCCAATTGACCAGGCCGACACGACGGCAGACGAGGTCGGACCGCCTGCACCAAAACCCTGATTTAGAGTTCAAGAGAGTTTCGCTCTCCGCCATTCCTTCAATGAACGCGGAGATACCGTATGCCGGAGACTTCTGATGACGATACGTACGAGCCAAAGAACGGTCACCTTTCGAAGACCCTTCACATTGAGCGAACTGGACGAAATTCAACCGGCCGGCATTTACGTGATTGATACTGATGAAGAGCTTTTGGAAGGTATCTCGTTCCCTGTCTACAGGCGCGTTTCGACGTACATTCACCTACATGCCAAGGCTGGACGTCCGGGCGTTACCGAAACTTTGTGCGTTGATCCTGATGATTTGGATGCGGCGTTGTTGCGAGACAATAAAACACCAGAAACTGTTTCGGATGATGACGGGATGGACAGCAACATTTGAGGTTAGTGAAAAACATGAGGTTTACTTGATGAAAGATCAACCAAAGACGTTTGCGCCTTTGCCGACGAATGATGTCATGGATACACCAACACCATTGGTGGAGCCAAAAGCGGAACAGGTGGAACTGGTGGAAAAAGATAAAGGGAAACCTGTGGAGGCGTTGTCAACTTTGGTATCAGAACTCAGGAACGCGATTCAGGTTGGGCGGGAAACCAGATCACCCGGACCCCCCGCATCAGACGGGACCCGACAAAAAGGGTAATGATTACAGATGTTCAAGTAAACGGATGTCTCGCAAGAGATCTCTACCATAAAGAAGCTTGGTCAAATTCGTTCATTGTCGCGCCTATCGTCTCAGAGAGTCGCGTTGCTTTTGATTATTGATGGTGAAAGGTCTTGATTACACTGATGACACTGGAATTTCCCAACACCAGCCGAAGCTTTGAAGCCACCAAGAACCGAATCCGGTTTTGGGGTTACGACAGCGCCATTGAAATCACTTTCTTCGTGGAGGTCGCGGCCCTCATGAAGCTTTGCCCCGAAGTGAGTTCAACCGAAATCGACTTGCTGGATGCCTTTGATTCCACCGTGGAAAGAATTCATCAGATGGCCAGTGCGGTCTATGGGCGAAGCCGCGATCGCTCCTATGTTTATGCCTTAGCCGCGGATGATTTTTAGGCATCAGCAGCATCTTGCAACAGACCTTTTGCCTGTGGAAGGCTGAATGACTGCCATGGGCAGAATAAACGAACTTACCCGAGGTTCGAAATGATATGTCCCGACGCGGCGAGCCTGTTGGCCAGATACCTGATGTGGTCCGGGCCGACTTCGCAACATCCACCGACGATGGTGGCACCAATGTCTATCCAATGTAGAACGTAGTCTGCATACGCTTCAGGGGTCATATCTTTCCGGACTTCGAGAACATCGACGATACCCCCCGGTTTAAGACTGTCGATTGATGTAAAGCCGTTTGCGTAACCACCAAACCGTACACCGGTGCCGGCCAGCAGAGGCATGGCCCTGGTAATCGCCTCTGGAGAGGAACAATTGAGAAAAATGCCGTCGGGCTTTCTGGGCAGGAGAACAGTCAGGACATCCTCCAAATTCTCCCCGGATCGCAGCGTATTGGACAGGTCGTCTGAAATCGTCAGGCCCACATAAACCGGCTTTCCAGTTTCCCTGACCGCGTCGAGCGCTGCCGAAGCCTCATCAATGTTGGACATTGTTTCAATCAGGAACAAATCAACAGAGTCCTTCTGCTGATCAACAATCTGGCGATACTCTATGAGGGACTGGGCATAGTTCCTGCTAACGTCGGATACATAACTGGCCACCAGCGGCGGGATGCAACCGGCTATCTGAACCGGTCCTGCGGTGTGTCCTGTGTTCGTTCCCGCATGCGCAATCGCCGTCGTCGCCAGTCGAGCCGCGGTGACATGGGCTTCTTCGAACCGGTCGCCAAGGCCGTGGCGTTCCATACGCGTCGGTGTCGCCGTGTAGGTGTTCAGGCAGATGACCCGCGCGCCCGCCTCGATAAAATCTGAATGCACATCGATCACCACGTCAGGCGCATCAAACATCACCTTAACGGACCACAGGGGATGGGTGTCTGCACGCGAACGATTGTTGATTTCCTGACCCAGGCCACCGTCCAGCAGGGCTATCTCAGCCATCGTGATGTCTCCATCGCATGAATTCGGGTTGTGACAGTGTATCTGCTCTGCAGGTTACAGATACATCCCGCAGCGACAACCGAATTTCTACTTCGAATCATGATTGTCCTTTTTCAGACATACCTTGCTGTCGCATGGCAGGTAGCTCTATTCTAACCGGTATTCCAGAGGATGCCGGTCGGGCATCGTATTCGCGTGAGGGCATCAGTGCAGAAATTCCTGGATCCGGCTTTTATCGAAGCAAAGCTTGTTGAAGTAACCCTCTGGATACAGACCAACATCCTGGGCATCGGCACGCTGGTGCAGTTTCTGGTGATCTCACTGGCGTTTATCATCGCGTGGGTCGCCGCGATCAGACTTCGTGCCTGGCTGGAGCGCGACTGGCAGTTTCCCTGGTACGAGCAGTACTGCCGTGTCGTCACACGGGCACTGGCACCGTTGAGCATGCCGGTGATCTGGTTGACCCTGCAATGGTTCTCCGTGTTCGCCGCCGAAAATGCCAACTGGCCGCATCATCTGATAACCATTGTCGTCAGCCTGTTGACGGCGTGGGTAATCATTCGCCTCGGCACTGCATTGATTAACAGTCCGCAATGGTCACGAGCCGTCGCCGTCGTCGCCTGGACCATCGCAGCCCTCAGCATTACCGGTCTGTGGGAGCCAACCATTGCGGTGCTGGACAGCATGGCCCTGCAGATGGGTCAGGCCCGAATTTCCATTCTCAGTGTCATCAAAGCAGGGGTCGCCCTGGCCGTATTGTTATGGCTGGCGAGTTCGGTCTCCGGATTGATGGAACGTCGTCTGTCGGCCATGCCCGGGATATCACCTGCGGCAGGCGTGCTGTTCGGCAAAACCTTCCGGATCGTTCTGGTCACAATTGCTATCCTCATCGGCCTTGATTCCGTCGGCATCGACCTGACCGCCCTGGCGGTGTTTTCCGGTGCCATCGGCCTTGGCATCGGTTTTGGTCTGCAGAAGGTATTCTCGAACCTGATCAGCGGCATGATCCTGCTGATGGATCGTTCAGTAAAACCCGGCGATGTGATTGCGGTCGGCAACAGTTTCGGCTGGATCAACGCACTCAAGGCACGATACGTCTCTGTGATCACGCGCGACGGCATCGAACACCTGATTCCCAACGAGGAGCTGATCTCGCAGCGTGTGGAGAACTGGTCCCACTCCCATCAACAGGTCCGCCTGCGCATGCCCATTGGCATCGACTATGGCGCGGATGTGCACAAGGCAATGGACCTGACTGTCGCGGCGGCAACTGAAGTTGACCGTGTGCTCAGCGATCCACCGCCGGTATGCCGATTGATGGGATTTGGCGATAACGCGGTCGATCTTGAACTCAGGTTGTGGATTGCAGACCCGCAGCGCGGTGTCGCCAACATCACGAGCACGGTTTTGCTGCGCATCTGGGATCTGTTCGCCGAGAACGGCATCGACTTTCCGTTCCCGCAGCGCGATCTCCACATTAAAAGTGCCATTCCCATCCGCCTGGAAAAATCGACCAGCCCGGATGGTGTTGAGTAGACACGCCCAAACGCCTGCCAGGTGTCATACCCGAACCGCCACACCCGGCAGCACCAGATCATGCACGGCGTGCCAGGTGGTCTTGTCGGTCGCATCCAACAGGCCCTTCTGGCCATCGGCGGGATGATAGGGTGAGCCGTCCAGCCGGGCTACGTGGCCGCCGGCTTCTGTAATCATCAGAGCCCCCGCCGCATGATCCCAGGGCAGTGTGCGGTACCACAGCACAAAATGTTTGCGGCCTTCCAGCATGGCCAGATACTCATGTCCGGCGCACATGGTGGCGGATATTTCTGCGAACCGGGACTTGGCAGCTTCTGCCTGCCCTTTCAGCTCATCAGGCAGGTACCGGGTCAGAATGCCGCCATGCATGCGTTCAGGCGGTGGTGCAGAGTCCAGGCGCACATCAGCGCCGTTCAACCGGCAACCGCCGTTGCGTTCAGCCACGGCCAGGCGATTGCCCAGCGGATCGTAGATCCAGCCCGCCCGTGTCACACCATGGCGAACCAGCGCCACCATGACGGCAAACGCCGGTTTGCCGGCGGCGAAGTTGCCGGTGCCGTCCAGCGGATCGATCACCCAGACCGGGTCATCCCCGTTCAGGCGTTCCAGAATACGGGCATCATCGTGGACCATTTCCTCACCAACAACCACAGAGCCGGGCATGAGTTTGGCAAGCCCAGTACTGAGGCGGGTCTCGGCGGCATGATCAGCCACCGTGACCACGTCGCCGGGCGATTTTTCCATGATCTCGCCCTCGGCAAGATCACGGAATCGGGGCAGGATATCGGTGGCTGCGGTCTCGCGAATGAGATGCTCTACGTCATCAAGGGGAATACACGGCGACATACCGCACAAAACTCTAGGGCCACGCCACGTCGGGCGGCATGGACATGAGGATGGCCTCAGTGTTACCACCGGTCTTGAGGCCAAACAGGGTGCCCCGGTCGTAGAGCAGATTGAACTCCACATACCGGCCCCGCTTGATACGCTGGGCGAGCTTCTGGTCATCCGCCCAGGGCCGGTCAAACTTCCCGCGCACCAGTGCTGGATAAACGTTGAGGAACGCCCGCCCTACGTCCTGGGTAAAAGCGAAGTCGGCGTTCCAGTCGCCCGAGTTCAGGTTGTCATAAAAGATACCGCCCACACCGCGCGGCTCCTGACGGTGTGGCAGGTAGAAGTACTCGTCACACCAGGCCTTGTATTTGTCATAGTCCGCAACCTCGTGGGCATCGCACGCGGTCTTATAGGCAGCATGAAACTGTTCTGTTTCTGCTGCGTCCTCAAACACCGGCGTCAGATCACCGCCGCCGCCAAACCAGCCCGAGGTGGTAACGATCATGCGGGTGTTCATATGAGCGGCGGGCACATGGGGTGAGCGTGGATGGATGACCACAGAAACGCCGGAGGCCCAGAACCGGGGATCGTCCTTGGCACCCGGAATACGCTCTCGCATTTCTGCCGAGAACTCACCCGATACGGTGGAGACATTGACTCCGGCTTTTTCGAACACGCGGCCCTCACGCAGCACACTCATGACTCCGCCGCCGCCATCAGCACCGCCGCGTTGATCGTCCGCGCCCGAGCGGGCCTGATCAGCGGCCTCTCCCCGGTGCCATTCTGAACGTTCGAACCGCCCGGCGGCCAGTTCGCCTGAGTCACTGGGGCCGGACGTGTCGTCTTCACAGGCTTCCAGTGCGGCACAAAGATCGTCACGCAACGTACGGAACCAATCCTCGGCCTGTACCTTGCGGGCTTCGTTAAATGGATTGGATTCAGACAAACCGTGTATCTCCTGTATTGTCGCGCGCTGGCCAGGCGTCCAGTTGTCGCAACGCCTCACCCACAACCAATGCCGCGCTCATGGCCACATTGATAGACCGCATGGCCGGTGCCATGGGAATGCGGATGCGCGCGTCTGCGGCAGTATGAACGTGGTCCGGCACACCGGCACTTTCCCGACCCAATAGCAGAACATCGCCCGCCTGAAACGAAAAATCCGTATGGAAACGCTCGGCCCGGGTACTGAGCAGGACCAGCCGCCCACTGTTCGCCACATCAAAGGCCTGCCACGACGAATGCCGTACCATATCCACATGGTCCAGATAATCCATGCCCGAACGCCGCATCTTTTTTTCATCCCACACAAAACCACATGGCTCAATCACATCCACACCCACCCCAAGACACGCCGCCAGCCGCAACACCGTACCGGTGTTCTGGGGAATATCAGGTTCATACAGGGCTATGCGAATGGTCATGATAACGGGTACCATAATCCATAAACGCGTCAGGTACAGAGACTTGACGACCAATACGGGGGTTTACGGGAAAGGTTTATCGGGGAAATATACAATCATCAGATCATGTAAAACGACGCCAAAAATCGACAGGAGAACGCCCCGTGCCCAACTACATCATCGCCTACCACGGTGGCAACCAGCCCGAAACCCCTGAAGCAGGTGCTGCGCATATGGCCAAATGGCAGGCCTGGGTGGCGGGTCTGGGTGAGGCAGCGGTCAATCCCGGCACGCCGCTTGGCAAGTCCATGATGGTCAGCGCGGATGGTGTATCGGACGATGGTGGCGACATGGCCATG